>NZ_JBOKRY010000029.1:0-36347 GCF_051972595.1 Simiaoa sp.
AGTAGCCCCAATGCGGGCTACGGGGATTCGATAGCATTTCTTAATTAACTTTCAAGTTATCATAAAACCCCGGTGCATTCGCACCGGGGCTCACGTCACTTATTTTAATTTCCAGATGTCTCTGTTGTATTCTGCGATGGTTCTGTCAGAGGAGAAGAAGCCTGCTTTGGCGATGTTCACTAACATCATCTTCTTCCACTTCTGCTGATCCTCGTAATCAGCGAATGCCTGATCCTTTACCTTGATGTAGTCCTCTAAGTCAAGCAGGGTCATGAACCAGTCTTTGTTCAGCAGCTCGTTGTACAGGCGCTCCAGATTCTCCTTTTTGCCGACCTTGAGTACTTCTTTGCTGACGATGAAGTCCACTGCTTCCTTGATCACAGGGCTCTTCTTGTAGTAGTCCTTAGAGACATAATCCGCCTTCTCGTAATGCTTGATAACAGTGTCACTGTCCTTACCGAAGATGTAGATATTGTCATCGCCTACCAGCTCATGGATCTCTACGTTTGCACCGTCACTTGTACCCAGTGTTACTGCACCGTTTAACATGAACTTCATGTTACCGGTTCCGGATGCTTCCTTGGATGCCAGAGAGATCTGCTCGGAGATATCGCAGGCAGGGATCAGCTTCTCGGCATAGCTTACGTTGTAGTTCTCTACCATAACAAGCTTCATGTAAGGGCTGACTTCAGGATCATTATTGATAATGTCGGACATTACCAGCAGGAGATGAATGATATCCTGAGCGATCACATACGCAGGTGCAGCCTTTGCACCGAAGATGAAGGTCAGCGGTGTAGAAGGCTTCTTGCCGCCCTTGATCTCCAGATATTTGTGAATGATATACAGTGCGTTCATCTGCTGACGCTTATACTCATGCAGACGCTTTACCTGAATATCGAAGATGGAATCGGGATTCAGCTCCACGCCTTCCTTCTCCTTGATATAGGATACCAGTTCGGTCTTCTTGGTCTTCTTGATATCATAGATAGCATCCAGTACCGCCTGATCGTCCTTGTGCTCTAACAGCTTCTGTAATTCTTCAGCATCCTTCTTGTAACCGTCGCCGATGGTCTGGGTCAGGAACGCAGCCAGCTCATGGTTGCAGGACAGCAGCCATCTACGGAAGGTGATACCGTTGGTCTTGTTGTTGAACTTTTCAGGGTAAATCTTGTAAAAATGATTCAGTTCACTCTCTTTCAGGATCTCGGTATGGATCGCTGCCACACCGTTGACGCTGTAACCATAATGGATGTCGATGTGTGCCATGTGCACTCTCTTGTCCTTGTCGATGATCTGAACTTTTTCGTCCTTATATTTCTTTGCCACGCGGTCACTCAGCTCCTTGATGATGGGAACCAGCTGAGGAACTACCTTTTCAATATAAGCCAAAGGCCACTTTTCCAGAGCCTCTGCCAGAATGGTGTGGTTGGTATACGCGCAGGTGCGGCTTACCACGTCAATGGCTTCGTCCATGGTGAAGCCTTCCTCAGTGGTGAGGATACGGATCAGCTCAGGGATAACCATGGTAGGATGGGTATCGTTGATCTGGATTGCCACATGCTCAGGCAGAGTATGCAGATCATAGCCTTTTTCCTTTACTTCCTTCAGGATCAGCTGGGCACCGTTGCATACCATGAAGTACTCCTGGTAGATACGTAACAGGTTACCGGCCTCATCGGAATCATCCGGATACAGGAACAGAGTCAGGTTCTTCTCGATGGATTCCTTATCGAAAGTGATACCTTTCTTTACCAGGCTCTCATCCACGGTCTCAATATCAAATAAATGCAGCTTGTTCAGTCCGTTCTCATAACCTACCACGTCAATATCATACAATACGGAAGTCACCTTGCGGTCACCGAAAGCTACTTCAAACTTAGTGCCGGTGTTGTTCAGCCAGGAATCCTTCTGGATCCAGTCGTTCTTCTCAGCATTCTGCAGATGATCCTTGAATACCTGCTTGAACAGACCGAAGTGGTAGTTCAGACCGATACCGTCTCCGGGAAGTCCCAGAGTAGCGATGGAATCCAGGAAACATGCTGCCAGTCTTCCAAGTCCACCATTACCAAGAGAAGGTTCCGGCTCTGCCTCTTCGATGTCAGCGATGTTCTTACCGTTTTTCTTAAGGATCTCACTCAGTTCCTCATAGATGCCTAAGTTGATCAGGTTGTTGGATAACAGCTTACCGATCAGGAACTCCATGGAAATGTAATATACTTTCTTGTCTCCGGTGATTGCGGGAGTCTCTGCCATCTTCTCTTTGGTCAGCTGCAGTACTCCGGTGTACAGCTGTGCATCGGTGCAGGCGCTGATATTTTTTCCATACATTTTGCCGGTGATCTCGTTTAAAGTCTGCTCTAAATTCATTTCAAACTCCATTCTGCACGATAGTCTTATTTTTGCCAAAACGAATGTACCGTGCCACACTCATTTTTCATATCCTTTTTCTTTATCTGGGTATTATACTTACTTTTTGGTATCTATACCCTTATCTCAGCTGATCTCTGGGTATTTCCTATTTTTTCCGCTCTCCGTACCCTCGCAATGCTAAGATTTTGTGTATGTCTTTCTCTTACAATACACAGAATATCATAGGAAAACGTTTTCCGCAACCCTTTCTTTGATTTTCTTGGATTTTTGTGCAAAATAGCTTAACAGATAATGTCCTTATAGTACATTTTCACGATACTGTGGGGCATGACTACCTGATGTCCCTCGCCGCCGTTCATGAGCTGATGTACTTCTTCCACGGCCCTGCTGGAGATACTGTAGAAATCCTGTCTG
The DNA here is from genome assembly GCF_051972595.1 of Simiaoa sp. Taxonomy (NCBI): domain Bacteria; kingdom Bacillati; phylum Bacillota; class Clostridia; order Lachnospirales; family Lachnospiraceae; genus Simiaoa; species Simiaoa sp. The sequence goes on from NZ_JBOKRY010000029.1 coordinate 2,788, forward strand.
ATAGTATTCATCTGCTTACCGACATATCCCATCAGGGTGATGCCATCGAAACCACACACCGGACGGAAAATGTCCATATCGATCAGGGCATTCATTGCACCGATAGCCATCAGGTCGGAGGCGCAGACTACCACGTCCTTATTTTTTGCATATTTCAATGCCACGTTTCTCGCTGTCAGTTCACTGAAATCTCCCTGTCTCACCATCATGGTCAGATCCAGATCCTTCACCAGACGTTTCATACCCTTTAATCTCTGTTCCGTGACATAGCCGTCTCTTCTGCCGGCGATATAAAGAACCCGCCTGCAGTTGTCGTCCAGCACCGTCTTTTTCGCCACATCGTACTGTGCCTGCTCCTGGTCGATACTGATAGATGTGGTCCTGGCATTGACAATCGGTGCATCCACGACCACGCAGGCGAACTGCTTCTCCCGAATCAGTTTCTGCAGTACCTTGTCCTCCTTGGACATGCCGTAGATCACCAGACCTGAGATACTCTGTGAGAGAAAATATCTCGTAATCTCCTCCGCAGTCATTCCTACGATCATGGACGGGAAGATTGTCACGACTTCCACGTTCAGTTCTTTCGCCTTGTCCAGTGCTCCCACCAGATACTGCATGAAGATCTGGTCGATAGCCTGGGTCTGTCTGTTAGGATCCAGCACCAGCGCGATTCTTCCGAACTGCTTGGAGGAAAGCGCCGCAGCAATGGAATTCGGAATATAATTCAGCTCCTTGATGGCGTCCTGTACCTTTTTCTTCGTCTCTTCACTGACATTCGGGTAGCCGTTCAAGACCTTGGATACTGTTGAAATTGCCACGCCGGCATGTTTTGCAACTTCTTTGATTGATACCATAAATCCCCCGTTCCGGCCGCAGATCCCTGCGCCCGTTTTTCTCTATTACCGCGACGGAATGCAGTCTTATTCCATTTGACGTTTACTCATATATTCTCTATACTATAATTTAATGATGATTTCGTCAATGTACAGCATTTACGAAATATGATGCTAATTTTTGGAAAAGGTTTTCCGTTTCAATATCTATCAGCTAATCAACAGATACAGGAAGGTAACAGATATTATGGCTGTGATCAAAAGTGTGGAAGAAAAATATATGAAAGAAGCCCTGAAACAGGCAAAAAAAGCCTACGCTCTGGGAGAAGTTCCCATCGGTTGTGTCATTGTACATGAGGGAAAGATCATCGGCCGGGGTTATAACCGTCGTAATACAGATAAAAACACGCTGGCGCATGCGGAGATCACAGCGATCAACAAAGCCAGCAAGGTCATCGGCGACTGGCGGCTGGAAGAGTGCACGCTCTATGTAACTTTAGAACCGTGTCAGATGTGCGCCGGTGCCATCGTCCAGGCCAGAATCCCGGAAGTTGTCATGGGCTGCATGAATCCCAAGGCCGGATGCGCCGGTTCGATCCTGAATATACTGGAAATGCCCCAGTTTAACCATCAGGTGAAGGTTACCCGGGGCATTTTGGAGGCAGATTGCAGTCAGATGCTGAAGACCTTTTTTGAAGAGCTCCGCATCCGGAACAAACAGGAGAAAGCTGCAAGAAAAGCTTTAAGCGATCTCACGTAATTCTTCGTCCGTGTCTGCCTGATTCCTGATCCTATTTCCTTTGTGCAGATTCCACAATCCTCCGATCATTCTGCCCACCGCGTAAAGTCCCATAGGTGCATACAGAATCAGAAACACATAATAGGGGAATACATATCTACACTGTGCTTCCCACAGGATACTGAACAGGAATCCACCTATTACGGAGATGAGTGGCAGCCACAACGCCGCCGGAAGCTCTTTTTTCTGATACCATGCTCCGAAGGACGCGATCACGATAAACGCACCTGCCAGATATACGATACTCTGATAATAGTTGGCGTATTTCCATACCATTTCGTGCAAGTTTCTATAATACAGACTATAAATTACAGGTGGCAGTTCCGTTCCTTCCGGGAAGGAATGTGTTGCCTTCAGACTGGAAAACAACGGTTCCAGCCATTGGTCTTCCAGTTTATTTTTGTAAAACTCCACCGTCATCGACGGATTTTCCTTAAATTCCTGTATTCTTTCGCGGATATATTCTTTTCCGATCTGCGCAGAAGGCTCCGGCTGAAAATCATTGTCTTCAAACACGGACTGCTGATAACGATTATAGACGCCCGCCATGCCGTCTGTCTCCTGCATTCCCATGGCGATCCAGAGAATACTGGGGATACCGATGTCACTCGGATATCCGGAACGGTATTCATACATTACATCCACTGCCTTCACCGAAAGCGTAGCAGTCAATAATATGACTACTCCTGTCAGCAGGAATTTCCACTTCTTTTTCTTCAGACTCACAAGTAATGCATAAATTGCCACAGCGATGAGGACGATCCATGTATTTTTCCGGGCAAGCAGCGCCATAGCTGCTGCAAATGCCGCCAGTGCCAGATACCTCTTCTGCTCATAGTGTTCATAAGCGCTGACCGCCCAGAACAGGATCATGCAGAAGCTGACGCTTAAGATGTCTCCATAGATGTAAGGTAAATAGAGCAGAAACGGCATGCAGCCAAGCAGCAGCGCGCAATAAAGAATACGGAATACTGCCCGATCTGTGTTCAGTTTTAAGAAGCCATAACCTGCCAGAATTGCAAACAGCCACCAGATCACATGTGCAATCTTCGCTGAAGTATAGTTAAAGTTACCGAAAAAGGTGAACAGAATCTCATACAGTGCCCCCAGTCCTTTCTGCTGCTGGTACATTCCCACATAGCCACCGGGCCCCAGCATGACATAGTTGCCCTCTCTGGCATATGCTGCGAACGCTGCCACGCCGATCTGATCTCCTTCCGGAAAATAGGGATTCTTCAAGATATACAAAATTCCCAGTATAAATGCCGCCACAACGGTAAGTATCAGTACTCCCAGGCATATTTTCTCCTGCTGCACGCGCTTGGTTCTCGCCAGCATTCTGTCCAGTCCCCAGACCGCTGCCACCGCCAGCAGAAATACAAGAATGTGCTTCCAGGCAGTATCTTTGACCAGAATATTCCGAATGCTGTAATCCACGGTTCCGTAATAGGAATAACGGCATGCCCAGTAACCTAGCAGTGCCATGACCGGAAGCGCACAGACCAGAAGTATTCCCAATAGCAGCTGATATATTTGTTCTCTTTTTCCTTTCATCGCTTTGTATCCTTTTCGAAGCGGTTATCTTCTACAAATTCACATAATTCCGATTGCCTATGTATACCGCCAGTTTTTCATTTTGATATTCCAACGTGGGGGCTTCGCCCTCCGGGAACTGCTGTTCAAAGGCTTCCTGCATATCTATCCGCACCACATAAGCAGTCCGCATGTCAGTGGGAAGTGTGGGGGGATACCATTTTGTACTGGTAAGCCACCAGTAACCTGCCAGGTTCCCCATAGAATAAGAATGTCCCATGGTGACTTCTCCGTCCGTGATCAGGCAGATTCTCTCCGCATCCCAGAATTCCGCATAGCCATATGAAATATCATTTTCTGTCAGGAAATCCGCCACTTCCCGGTATTCCTGCAGGTTATCCCGGGTCGTTACCGCTTCGTAATAAGTGTATTTCAGATTCAATACAGAGAAAGCTGCTACCGCTATCAGGATCAAAGCTGCAAAAACAGACTGTTTTCCGGTCAGATGTTCCACCAGGACCGCCACAATCACCGCAGCAGCAAACCATGTCATGAAAAAGTAATAGTGCGCTGCTTCTGCGGAAGTAATGCCGATAATAAATGCCGTAACCCCCACGGATGTCAGCAAGATTCCAACAGTCCGTTTCTCCCTGTCGGAGGCATCGGACCTTTTACGGAAAATATACCAGATGCCGTATCCTAACAGGATGAGAAACGCCCACAATAGCAGCTGGATCAGGGAGTCAAAACTACCTACCTTCGCATTGCCCGCCAGACCGAAATTCTCCAAAATTGCCGCCGGTACAGTTATGAGCAGCTTCTCCACCGCCTCTTTTGGATTTAGCAGATATACTGCATAATCCCCTCTGCCGCCATACAGGCAGGATATCAAAAATGCGATGACAAGACTTCCGATGTATCCCGTCGCCAGATAACGTCCACCGGGAAGCTTCTCCCGCAGATGTCCGGATTCCAGGAATAATGCTATCACCTCTGTTACAACCAACGGCAGGATCACTACCTGAAGACAACGCTGTCCTCCGCAGTTTAACAATACAGCCACTACAAATAAAACCAGCCATGAAAGGAGTCCCTTTTTCGTGAGTTTGCGTTCTTCCCGTAATTTCATGTAAAATAAAATACTGAAAAATAAGAAAATCCCATGAAAGACATAATACTCGGCAAACAGAAACAATAACAACGTTACAAACGGCACCATCTGCCCTTCATTACGCCATCCGTTCGCCGGCAGTGCGCACAATACAAGCAGTGCCGTGATCGCCGCCGGTCTTCCCAGTGACAGTTTTCTTAAAAAATAGTAAAAAGTGCCCAGAAACGCTGCTCCCAACAAGATGCAGGTAATTCCCACAGCAGTCTGCATGCTGCCTGTCATGCCGTAAAAGACAGACGCCACCGTGGGCATACCAATAATGCGGCGCTCCGTGCTGGAGATCCAGTCATCGGGAGCAATGTCCTTCTCTGTCCAGATTTCCCTCGCCAACAACGCCTCCGCAGCAATATCCGAATCCACATGCTGCGCATATTTGTATAGGTTAAGATAGCAGAATACCCCGAGATATATCAGTAACAGTGCTCCTATGATCCATCCCAGCAGTGTCGTACCTTTTCGATCGTTCTTCATTGATTTTCTCCAACAACAGATGTTTTTTGTTTTCATAATAGCACGGTTCCACGCTTCCATCAAGGCAAAGAGACTTGACAAAAAGAGATTAACACGCTAAACTTAAAAAGCCGTATATGTCGGGTTGCCATGCAGTGGTGATGAAACTCGGTCTTACGCAATGGAAATCTACGAACCGTGTCAGGTTGGGAACAAAGCAGCACTAAGTAGAACCTTCCATGTGCCGTGAGGAAACTGGGTGGAGCTGCTGTCTGGTCCGGCGTATGCGGTTTTGATATTTGTAGCTATGCATAAAAGGAAGAGGTACAGATATGGCTTCAGGAACTACTGCTTTTTCGAATAATAACGCTGACGTTTGGCTCCGTGATGTCATGTCCGATTGTGTGCTTTGTCCCCGTGCCTGCCATGTTAACCGTCTCGCCGGGCAGACTGGGTACTGTGGGCAGACCGCTGAGCTCATGGCAGCGAGAGCCTCCCTGCATTATTGGGAGGAGCCCTGTATTTCCGGTACTTCCGGCTCCGGAACCGTCTTTTTCTCCGGCTGCAATCTGCGCTGTGTGTTCTGTCAGAATCATAATATTGCCCTGGGAAAAGCAGGTCGCGTGATCACCCCCAAGCATCTGGTGGAAATTTTCCTGCAATTGCAGGAGCAGGGTGCGAACAATATCAATCTGGTAACTCCCACCCATTTTCTGCCTCAGATCGCTATTGCTTTAGAACAGGCAAAACATCAGGGTCTTCATCTTCCTATTGTATATAATACCGGAAGTTACGAATCGGTGGATGCACTACGGAACTTGGAGGGGCTTGTGGATATCTATCTCCCGGATCTGAAATATCTGTCTGCGGAATTATCCGCTGCTTATTCTCATGCTCCTGATTACTTTGAGATCGCTTGTGCTGCCATTGCGGAAATGTACCGGCAGGTAGGGGATCCTGTCATCTGCGCGGATACCGGTCTGATGCAGCGGGGAATTATTGTCCGCCATCTGCTGCTTCCGGGACAGACGAAGGATTCTAAGAAGATCCTGCGCTATCTCCACGAAACCTACGGGGAGCATATCTATATCAGCATCATGAATCAGTATACACCTCTGCCGCAGGTAGCAGATATCGAAGCATTGAATCGCACCGTGACACCGGAAGAATATGACCGTGTACTGCGATTTGCAAAGCGGATCGGCATCGAGCAGGGATTTCGCCAGGAAGGCTCTGCCGCCAGTGAAAGTTTCATTCCGGAATTTGATGAGCGGGGTCTGTGATCCTCTCACAGCTCCACCGAGATCAAATAATATCCGAAATCCCCGTCCCATGCCGGTTCCCTGGCACCTTCAAAGCTTTCAAAGCCGAACATTCCGGCGACCTGTTTTTCCCTCTCATAAAAATTCCCCGGAACCCCTATGTAATATTTTACCTCACCAGAGTTCTCCTGCCGCATTAGCAGTAAATGTCTGTAATTATAATAGCCGTGCAGTAAAAAGCTGTTATGCGTCATCTGATAACAGCGCTCCCGCAACACTACGAAATCCTCCGGCCCCACGGAGAGAAATTCCCTGGCATCCCGGAAGGGATGAATGTGTGGGTAAATACTGCTTAACTGCTCCCATTTGGTATCCTTCATGTGCAGAGTGTGTTCCACCGCGGCAACGGATTCCTTTGCCGTTTGCGCTTGCCGTTTTCCTGTCTCCATGGGAATGGCTGCTTCCGCCGTTACCTCTGCTTTCTTCTCTATCTGCTTCGGTTCTTCGCTTTTCATCGCGTTTTCCGACTTTGGCACAGATTTCTTTTTGGTATCTCCGGTTCCTCCGAATTTCCCGGCAATGACACAATTTCGTTCCAACGGAATCCGTATTCCAATTATTTTCCCCCATTCTTTTTCATACGGAATCCTTTTTTTGCAGAAAGCTCTCCCCCGATTTGTCATTATTTCGCACAGTTGCTGTTCTCCGCTTTCCCGTTGCAAATACAGTGGTATCTCATTACCGGACACGCTTTCCTGTTCATTCAGCTGCACAGTCAGAATTTCTTCTTTACCCAGGCTTTCCAGTCTCGCATACCCCGCACTTCGGATCCTCTGCCCGTTTTCCTGTAATTCCAGATAACTGATCTGTTTCCGATATGACATAAAAATCCCCCCGCATAAAGTATTCTAATTATCTTTATGCAGGGGGTTGTCCTTAATATTCCTTCATATTAATATTTTCATTTCTCTTAGAAGAAAAGATACACTCCGGCTAAAGTTCCTACATAAAAAAGGATATTTGCGGGAATTGTAAATTTCCATGTGTCTTTAATAGTATATCCGCTGGCTCCGTAACACATAGCTGCTTCACCGGAAGAACAAGGCAATGCGCAGGCACATTTTACTGCCACGTCGATTGCAAGCACTGCGGGAACAGGATTTAAACCGGCTGCCAATGCTGTTGTAACTGCTACAGGAATCAGTGAATACATTGTTGCATTGTTACTCATAAAGTTTGTAACTACAACTGCAATACCACTAAAGATAGCAACAAGGCTAAATTGTGTCATATTTCCACCGAACAGGGAAATAATAGTATGTCCTATAATTTCACCGGCACCTGTGGAAGAGAGCGCACTGGTCAATGTAAAGATACCTGCCAGCATGAAAATCAGGTCCACTGTAATTCCCTTTTTTACATCCTCAACGGTAATAACCTTTGTAAATACCAAAAATACTGCGCATACTGCAGGTCCAATATAAAGAAGGTTTCCTGTAAACTGATTAAAGATCATCAGTAATAGCATAACTACGAACGTAACATAGGTAATAATTTCATTCCGTTTCGACATTTTGGGTTGTTCTTTATTCCTATCCTCGTTTGTTTCTACCGCAATCGTATCCAGTTTCTTATGAGGCAGTAATTTATAACAGGAAATTGTATATATTGCCAATAAAATGCCGGGAACCAGGCCCGCAAGCATTGGGTCAAACATTCCAATACTATACTGTTCTCCTGCCGACTCCAGGAATCCGTCTAAAATCGCGAACTGCCCTGCACCGATTCCAAAAGGAATTCTGCCGTTCCACAAAGTTGTCAATGCTGCTGCCGGCAGAATAACTCTTGCTGCATTCACTTCGCCTTCATCATTTAAATTACGTGCCATCATAATAATGATTGCAAGTAATGCAGGTCCCGGCATAAACGTTGCCAAAACAATAATTGCGATCACAAAGATCAGCATCAATTTGATTCCAGATTTACCATCCTGCATTTTCATGAGGTTTTTCTGCAATCTACCGATAAAACTCGTCCTAGCCAAAGCATTCGTTACTACAAACGCACCGGCTAACATAACTACGAAAGGGTTACAGAATCCTGAAAATGCGGTCGGTACATCCAATACTCCCACAACTCCCAGAATAATACAGCATGTCATGGTAATCAGACCAAATGGCCATTTATTAGCCACAAATGCTGCTATCATCAATATTAATACGGCTATTACAATATATGCATCCATCTTTTTTCCTCCCGATTATAATCCTGCTACACGCCCTGCTGATTGCAACGGCAGCCATTCATGAATTGCTTTACGAATCTGTGGATCCCAAAAATCAAAATTATGTATTCCTTCTCCTGTAGAAAATACATGTTCATATCCTATCTTTTCCAGATACTCATGATACTTACAATTTCCCTCGTAGAGGAAATCTCCGGTTCCCACTGCCAGGTAAAGTTTTGTTCTGACTTTTTCACTCTTCATAGCTTTATCCGCAAGATCATACAAGTCATCTGCACTTCCCTGTCCGTGTTCACTGTTTACAAATGCATGCGACCATACCGTAAACTCTTCTTTATCTATCAAATTTTCTATAGGATCCGTTACTGCCGACAATCCAATTGTATACCCATAAATTTCCGGGTGCGCCAGTCCCAATCTTACTGCACCGGTTCCTCCCATGGATAAGCCACCTATAAAAGTGTCTTCTCGCTTTTTCGATACCGGAAACATCCACTGAATTACTTGTGGAAGTTCCTGTGTGATATAAGTTTCATAGTCCTTCCCAGCATCTGTATCCCGGTAGAATGAATTTTCGCCGTATGGCATAACCACTGCTAGATTATGATTACGGGCATAATCTTCAATTCTGGTAAATCTCTGCCAGTCTCCTTCATCCCCAAAGGTTCCATGGAGCAGATAAAGTACCGGAAAATCTTTATGTGTCTCATAATACGTTGTAAAATCATGTTTCCTCTTGGTTGCTCCGTTTTGGTCCGGTAGCAATGACGGTAAAAACACATTAACATTGGTTCTTGTCTTCAATGCTGCCGAATAAATTTTTAATTGAATTGATGCCATAAAAATACCTTCCCTTCTTTTGTTTTATTATTCCATGTATGCACCTTTCATAGGAGATACCGCATGTTCCGTATATTGCTTCATAATACCTTTGGTATATTTTGCAGACTTTGGTCTCCAGTTTTCTTTTCTTTTTTTCAAAATATGTTCGATTTCCTCTGCGCTTCTTTTCTCTCCCTGAATTCCAACAATTTCTATTTTTCTTTGTTCGATGCTGATGTGAATGAGGTCTCCCTCCTCCACAAGCGCAATTGGGCCACCCACCGCAGCCTCCGGACTGACATGCCCTATTACAGGTCCTCTGGAAGCACCCGAGAAACGTCCATCTGTAATCAGTGCAATGCTGGAAGCCAACTCCGGATCAGAGCAAATGGCCTCTCCTGTATAAAACATTTCAGGCATTCCACTTCCTTTGGGTCCCTCATAACGTATAAACACTGCTTCTCCCGGATGAATTTTACCTTTCAGAACTGCATCAATACATTCTTCTTCACTGTCAAAGGGTCTCGCCAAAAGCGTTGCTTCAAACATTTCCTTAGGACACGCTGTATGTTTGATCACGCATCCTTCCGGCGCCAGATTTCCATGTAAAATTGCAATACTTCCGTTCACTCCTTTGGCATGGTTAAAATCATGAATGATCTCCGTTCTTTCGATTTTTCTTCCTAGCAGATTTGCATGTTGCTGTAATAATTCCTCGCAATGCTCATAGAAACCACTTTGTTTTAACTCTTCCAGATTTTCGCCAAGCGTTTTTCCTGTCACAGTCATTACATCCAGATGCAGCATTTCCTTAATCTCTTCCATAACTCGAGGCACTCCGCCCGCATAATAGAAATACTGGGCAGGCCAGTCGCCGGAAGGTCGAATATTCAGTAAATAATGGGCATTTCTATGCATTCTGTCAAAAGTTTCCGCATCGATTGTATAGCCGAATTCATGTGCAATTGCAGGAAGATGCATGGTTGCATTTGTGGATCCGCTGATGGCTGCATGTACCATTATTGCATTTTCGAAGCTCTTCCTTGTTACAATATTTTCTGCTGTGATTCCTTGCCTGATAAGTTCCATAAGCTGTTTTCCGGCATCATATGCCGCCTGTTGCAATTCCGGCGCTGTCGCCGGCATCAATGCCGTACCCGGCAGCATCAATCCTAAAGCCTCAGCCATTATCTGCATTGTAGATGCTGTTCCCATGAAAGAGCATGCTCCACAGCTTGGACATGCATGCTGCTTATAATAGTCCAACTGTTCCTTCGGTATTTCTCCCCGTTTCTCCTGTGCGTCAAATTTTCCTATCTGCTCTAATGTTAATAGCTCATTTATGGCACATGCAGGATCTTTTTCTACATATTTATCTGGGATATGATGTGCCTCCATAACACCACCTGTTACAACGATTGAACTCATCGTCTTTAATCTTCCGACTGCCATCAGCATAGCTGGCATTGACTTGTCACAACTGGCTATATACATCCCACCATCAAAGCCACTGGCATTACCATGCACTTCTATCATGTTCGTCATCATATCACGATGTGCCAATGAAAAATTTATTCCATCATGTCCCTGTGCTATACCATCACAAATATCTGTTACAAAGTACCTTGCCGCTTTTCCGCCGTTGTCATTAACTGCCTGTACTCCTTTATCCATCAGTTTATTCAGGTGTACACTTCCAGGGTGGCTGTCCCCAAAAGAACTCTCTACCAGAATTTGAGGTTTCCCAAGATCTTCTGCACTCCATCCCATTCCCATTCTAAGAGGATCATTTTCCGGAGCAAGTGCTCTTACTTTCTGACTGTGTAATTCCATCTCTGTTCTCCTTCCTTACATCAAGTTGTCACACAGCTTTTATGGTTTTAGTATAAATCCCAAAAGCCATCCTATCAAGTTGTTACAAATACGTTCTACTTTTTGACGATTTTTTCTATTTTATTCATGATTTTGTTCTTTATTTTTGAATATTTTATCCAAAAAATTGTTGTGACTAACTGTTTCCTATGTTTTCTTTCAAAAGTTGTCTGACTAATTTTAATCATAAAAAAAGAACACAGTATCAATTACCGTGTTCCTTTGCTTTGATTTCTTTGATAAGATTTCGATTATACGCTATATGCATAGTCATTGCAGTCCGTGCTCCGATAGGGTCGTGTTCTGCAATAGCATCCGTAATTGCTCTGTGAGTTGTAATAGTTTCTTCTGTAAGCTGTTTATGCGTTACATTTACAAACATAAGAACTGCTGTTTCGATAATAGAAATCAATTGTTCTACAACCTTGTTTTTACTGCATCTTGCAATATACGTATGGAAATCTATGTCCTCATGGATGTATGGTTCTCCCCGCCGGATCTTTTCCTCTACGAGATTGCATTTCGTAATAAGTCTGCTAACTTCCTCTGGTGTAGCACTATATGCTGCCAGTTCCGCAATACCTGGTTCCAGAATAAGTCTCAGGTCTACCAGATCCATTGCCAGTGAAACTTTATCTTCTATGTCACGCAGATTGAGCGGATCCAAATCTTTTGGCATTATCTCTCTGACATAAGTTCCTGATCCCCGTTTTGTTTCCAGTACTCCACGGGATACTAGAATTTTAACAGCCTCCCGGACGGTACTCCTACCCACACCAAACATATTTGCCATCTCAAATTCATTCGGCAGGCGTTCACCTGGGGATAACCCCCGCTGTGTCACGTACTCATATATTTGTTCTTCAATTTGTTCCGCAAGCAGGGTGTTCCGAATTCCTGTGAGTTCATTCATATCGCACTATCTCTTAATATTCCTGGATATCCAGATATTTCATGTAATTAACGACCATCAATGCGATCTTGAAGGTCAATGCATCATCAAAGCTGCGCAGGTCCAGTCCGGTGCTCTTCTGGATCTTCTCAATACGATACACCAATGTATTGCGGTGTACGAACAGCTGTCTGGAAGTCTCCGACACATTCAGATTGTTCTCAAAGAACTTGTTCAATGTATTCAATGTCTCTTCGTCCAGATCGTAAGGTACATTGTCACCGAAAATCTCTTCGATGAAGATCTTGCACAGATTCACCGGCAGCTGATAGATCAGCCGTCCGATGCCCAGCGTGCTGTACGCAATTACTTTCTTCTCTGCATAGAAGATCTTGCCTACATCCAGTGCCATCTTAGCTTCCTTGTAAGATTTGGAGACATCCTTCAGTTCCTGTACCACAGTACCGTAAGCCACCTTAACATCCAGCAAAGCTTCCGCATTCATCATTGCTACGATAGTCTCTGCCAGTTCGTGCAATGCCTGCGGCGTTGTAGTATTCTCTACCGACTTGATCAGGATCAGGCTGGATTCGTCTACCGCAGTCACATAATCTCCCGCCTGAGGAGAGAACATGCTCTTAAGCACTTCCGATACAATACCATCCTTCTCATCCTTGGTCTCAATGAGGTATACCGCTCTCGGGCAGCTGACTTCCACATGAAGCTTCTTCGCTCTGTTGTAAATATCTACCAACAATAAATTGTCCAACAACAGATTCTGGAAGAAATTGTTCCGATCAAAACGTTCCTTATAGGCAATGACCAGGTTCTGAATCTGGCTGACTGCAATCTTGCCTACCATATATACGTCATCTGTCATCCCACGGGCAACCAGCACATATAACAGTTCTGCCTCATCACGGATCTTCAGAAGATGATGCACTCCGATCACCTGACTGTCCGCAGGAGATGCTGCGAATCCGCTGATCAGGTCCGTCGTGATGTCATCTCTCTCCATGGTAGATGCCACAACAGATCCGTTCAGATCATAGACTCCGAGGTCTACTTTCGTAATTGCTTTTAATTCATCAATGCTTGTCTGTATAATCTGGCCTGTAATCATATTGTCCACGCCTTTCTGTAATATTCCATATCCGTTTGCTCTACTCATAGATAAAAAGCTCCCTCTGCAGACAGTCTTGCTTTTTATCTATGATCACGCTATATGATCTCGGGGTCAAAAGCCCCCGACTGTGATGCCTACGTATTGTTCCGCGCTACGCACTCCCACAATCCTTCCCCTCTATTCGCATATCGTGGGATTATCATCACTATATATGCTTAGTATAAAGGATTTGCGCATCCGGTGCAAGCAAAAAGCAGAAAAAAAGCCCTGTCTGCAATTACAGACAGGGCTTTGAAATCTCTTATGGAGTTTAAGACTAGTTGGTAATAACCTGCTCGGTCTCTTTGTCGAATACGTGGATCTTCTCAACATCCAGAGCAAACTTAACGGTATCGCCAGGTCTTGCAGTAGTACGAGAATCTACTCTTGCGGTCATAGGGAACTCGTCAAGATCGAAGTACAGATATACTTCTGCACCAAGTAACTCGTAAACCTTGATGGTAGAGGTAAATACGCTCTGAGGAGAGGTCTCGATGTACATCTCGGAATCATATACATCCTCAGGACGGATACCGAAAGTAACAACCTTTCCATCATAACCGCCATCGATCAGCTTCTTGGACTTAGCGGGAGGAAGGGGAATGCTGTGACCTGCGATTACCAGGTTAGCTACGTCGCCTTCTACCTTAACAGTAGCATCTAAGAAGTTCATCTGCGGAGATCCCATGAATCCTGCTACGAACAGGTTGCAAGGCTTCTCATACAGGTTCTGAGGAGTATCTACCTGCTGGATAACGCCGTCCTTCATAACAACGATTCTGGTACCAAGGGTCATAGCCTCGGTCTGGTCATGTGTAACGTAGATGATGGTGGTGCCCAGTCTCTGATGCAGCTTAGCGATCTCGATACGCATCTGTACACGCAGCTTAGCATCCAGGTTGGACAGAGGCTCATCCATCAGGAATACCTTAGGGTTACGAACGATTGCACGTCCCATAGCAACACGCTGTCTCTGACCACCGGACAGAGCCTTGGGCTTACGATCAAGCAGCGGAGTCAGATCCAGGATCTTAGCTGCTTCCTTAACCATCTTATCGATCTGATCCTTGGGAACTTTTCTCAGCTTCAGACCAAATGCCATGTTGTCATATACGGACATATGAGGATACAGAGCATAGTTCTGGAATACCATTGCGATATCTCTATCCTTAGGCTCTACATCGTTAACTACTCTGTCACCGATCTTCAGTTCACCGGAGGAGATATCCTCCAGACCTGCGATCATACGAAGAGTGGTGGACTTACCACATCCGGAAGGACCTACGAAAATGATGAACTCCTGATCTGCGATCTCAAGGTTGAAATCCTTAACAGCTTCAAAACCGTTAGGATATACTTTGCAGACATTCTTTAAAGATAAACTTGCCATTTGAAAATACTCCTTTCATATTTACAATGTTACTTTCTCTCATTGTGAAACGATATGTCTCGTTTGAATCTGAAATCAGTATATCGAAATTCACAAAAATGTGCCATACCACTATTTCACAAAGATTTTGAATCATATTGTATGAATTGCTTATAAACTTTTCTTTTTTTGAAAATGCTTGTCAGATTGAACAAATCTGTTTCTATTTCTTGGACATTTTCCACAAGCGGGCCTCTACGTTGTCTCTTTTTCCGGCTTTTTGTAGAACGTAAGCTGATTCTTGCCATGTCTTTTTGACACATATAACGCATTATCCGCGGATTTGTACAGATTTTCAAAGGTTCTGCCGTCTCCGGGGAACACTGCTGCTCCCACGCTGGCTGTAACAGAATACTTCACATATTCTCCGACTTCAAACTGGTGGAAAAACTGCTCGATCTTCTTCCCTTCCCGTTCGATCATGGTAATATCACGGATGTCCTTGAGAAATACCATGAACTCATCACCACCGGTACGGCCCACAATATCCGTTGCACGGAACATGGACTGCAGGCGCACTGCCAGGTTCCGGAGTACTTCATCTCCGAAGGCATGTCCCATGGTGTCGTTGATCTTCTTGAAATTATCTACATCCAAAACAAACAATACCCCCTGCTTATCCGGATATTGCTCCATATATTCACGGATCTTACGCTCTGTGGCCATCTTGTTGTTCAGATCGGTCAGCAGATCGGTATCTGCCTTGTCCTCCAGGACTTTACTGTGTTCCGAGGCCTTTATGCGTACCAGTACATTGATCACCGTGATCACAATCAGGGCTGCTGCGATCGATATGCTGATCTTGACGATCAGATCCACGATAGGTTCGCGGAAGGACTGCCGGATACCGGACAGATAGGATTCATCAATGCCTACCACCAGATTCCATTCTGTGTCCGCAATGGGGAAATGACAGAGAATCTTACCTACGCCATTCTCATTGACATGCAGTATCCCATTGTCGCCCTTCTGCTGTTGTCTGTCAAACAGTGTCCAGCTTCCAAGGCTCTCCGCTATCCCCTTTAAGGAATTCCAGAAATCGTTTTTAAGAATAGTGGTCTGATCTGTGGCACCATAGCTTGCCATAATACTACCGTTACGATTGACCAGAGAGAAAAATGCCTTATCTCCGTATACGGAATTCTCAAAGAAATCTGACATCTCTGCCGGCTCCATATAACTGAGCAGGTATCCGTTCACATTTCCGGGATTTGTAATAGGGCATACATAGATGAAGGCTGACTGTCCGTTGATCCCATCCGTTTTGGTAAATAGATAATGTGGTGTTTCGCCAAGGATACTGTCATAATAATTCAGCTCTGTCATATCGATCTGCCGTCTGTCATTCAGAAAGCCCGTACCGTTGGTTGCGCAGTATACAACCATGTATGCATCACTGGCCTTCATCAGTGTATCCAGCTTCTCATTCAGAAACGCATCACTTCTGTCCGGGCGGCTCGCCATGATCGACGCAACCGCATCCGTGATATTTTCCAAAGCTTTCAGCCTATCCTCTACCCCGGCAGCATAATAAAGTCCGATTTGTTCCGCCTGATCGTCCACCACTGTCTGTATTGCTGTGTCCATCTGATTATTAAAGTCATATATGCTCAAGACCAGTGCAATGACTAACAATACACATGGCAGAACCCATTGAAGGAAATTTTCCCATATTTTTCTCTTCTGCATACTCTGAACACCTCTTATCTGCTGTCTTTAGAGTCTCCGCCATCAGGCCCCGGCCCGGCAGATAACCTTGCTACTTATCCTCTATCTTAATGCTTTCATCGATCTCATCATGAAATACTCTTTCATCCTCTTCCGGTGATACTTCCGGTGCCGGCTCCTGTTCTGACAGAAGCTGGTCTTCCAGTTTCTGGAAAAACTTATTATACAGCATTGCGGACGCATATGCCGGCAGAGAAAAGCCAAACAGGAAGATGATCGGTATCAGTCGTAAAGACACCAGATATATGATCAGCGGGAAAAATGCCATCACAAACATCACAACTGTCTTGGGCAGCTGCAGAATGCTCATAATAAAAGCATTTCTGATGGTTCCCATGATCGTATTGTCAAATTTGGCAAGTACCGGGAATACATATAGTGCCGTACAGATCACAAGTACTGCCGCAGCCATGATCAGAATCACCAGTACACTGCTGAACTGTATTCCGGATTTGGTAATAATGTAATAATCTCCACCCAGCACTGCTGCTATCAGCAGGATCAGCAGCCAGATCAGCGTTGCCTGACGGAAATTAGTCTTAAATGATTTGAAAAAGCTTCTGGTAATATAGCTTTCCTCATTGCGCACGATCTTCAGTGCCACATAGTGCATGGAAGTGAATGCAGCTCCCGCCGTGACAATGGGAATACAGCAGATCAAAGTCAGAATATTCAGCCACATCAGGTCTGCCATTTTATTGAGTACATTCATTAACGGGCTATCCAGGTCAAAAATCTTCATTTACGTCATATCCTTTTCTGTGTTTTATAAAAATTTCTCCATCGGTGTTACGCGGATCCCCGAAAAAGCTTCCTCTGCATGTACTGCATGAAATCCAAGCTTTCGATAGAAATCCACGGCATATGGAGCTGCCTTCAGCGACATATACCGTTCCCCCGCCTCTTTTTTCAGATATTCGCACATTCTTCCCATCAGACTCCGTCCAACACCTCTGTGATGATATTCTTCGTCCACGAAAAGAAGCGACAAATGATTGTAGTTCCGCACAGAAGCCGCTCCGATGATCCTGGCGCCATCCAAAGCCACCATCATCTGATATCTCCCCTGCCGGAACGACTTATAGAGGTGTTCATCCGTAATGAATTCATGGAAATTACGGATTCCCTCCTCTGTATAATCCACCGCCTCATATTTCAAAAAAGTCTTCCAGATCATATGCATGGCAGGGATCCAGTCTTTGTCCTCTGCCCATCTGATCTCGTAGCTATTCGCCATATCTGCCATACTGCACCGTCTCTCCGATTCAGGATCAGGGACTCCTCTGTTCTCAGGCGATCCCCGGGACTTCCTTGCAGATCCACTGCCAGATGTCCTCCATCGCTGTCTCTGCATCGTCTTCATTCAGGAGTTCATGTCTGTCATTTTCGTACAGCTTCACGGTAATGTTCTTCACTCCGGCTCTCTTCAGAGAGTTACATGCCTTATGAACACCCTTACCGTAATCTCCCACGGGGTCTTCCGCTCCGGATACCATAAGAATCGGCAGGTTCTGGGGAACCTTTTCCAGATTCTCCTGCTTCTGCAATCTACGGATCAATTCAAACAGAGTCTGAAAACCGTTCACGGTAAAGGTAAATCCGCACATTCCGTCTGCGATATAGCGGTCCACATTCTCCGTATTCCGGCTGAGCCAGTCGCTGGAAGTTCTGGGAGAATCAATTCGTTTGTTATAGCCTCCGAAGGCAGCCTTGTCAATAAAATGACTGACATGCTTCGAACCGCAGAACAGCTTCTGCATTCCCGCCATGGCTTTTGAGGCAAAAATCAGCCCCGCCGGCTGCATTCCCGTACCTACGATGACTGCACCGTCGATTCCGCTGCCGTAACGGCACAGATAGTTCCTCACAATAAAAGATCCCATGCTGTGTCCCAGAATAATATAAGGCACCTGCGGATATTGTTCTTCCGTGATCTTCTTCAGACGATGTACATCCCGGACTACTACCGTCGCAGGATCCTGCTCGCAGAAGTAACCGAAAGTTCCACCCTCTGAAACAGATTTTCCATGTCCCAGATGATCTTCACCGGTGACAAGGATTCCTCTGTCCGTAAGATATTTTGCCAGTTCTTCATAGCGTTCCACGTATTCTGCCATTCCGTGTACTACCTGCACAACAGCTTTTACCTTACCGTCATCGGGTGTATAACGTACTGCATGGATACGGTTCTCGCCATCCCGGGAGTCAAAGTAGAATTCTTCTTTGATCATAAGACCTCCTTGATTGCAGAAAATCATAGGACGCATAAAACAAATGTCAATTTACAGCCATATGCTTCCGCGTCCTATTCATTATATATCATTTTATATAAAATTTTAAGTCCTATATTGCTTTTTTTGTAAAATAGTAACTATTACATCCCCGTTGTTCATGGTTGAACTGTTTTAGCAGATCTCTGCTCCTGCCGGCATATTTTTCTCAGGGGTTACCAAAGCGAGGTTGCCTTCGGCGTCTTCTGCGCACAGAATCATGCCCTCGGACAATACTCCTGCCAGTTTCGCGGGCTTCAGATTCACCAGTACCATAACCTTTTTGCCTACCATTTCCTCGGGGCTGTAATGAGCCTTAATGCCGGAGACGATCTGACGTACCTGACTGCCGATCTTCACCTGGCTGCACAGAAGCTTCTTGGACTTAGGCACTGCCTCACAGGAGATGATCTCACCTACCTGGAACTGCATTTTCGCGAAATCGTCATATTCGATCTCTGCCTTGGGCTCGATATCAATGGCTTCCTGCTCTGCTTTTTCGGCTTCTGCATTTGCTTCTTGTGCTTCATGTTCCGCTGCTGCCTTGATCATGGCTTCTTCCAGCTCTGCCTCTTTTTTCGCTACCTCCTTCATATCCAGACGTGCGAAGAGGATTTCGGGCTGGTCGGTTACTTTGCTGCCGCTCTCATACAGACCGAACTGCTCCAGCTGGTCAAAGTCTCGCAGGGAGGTATTCAGCTGTTTTGCAATTTTCTCAGCTGTCTCGGGCATGTAGGGCTCTAACAGGGAAGCTCCGATGATGATGCCTTCCACCAGATTATACAGTACGGTTGCCAGGCGGTCTGCCTTGGCTTCGTCCTTCGCCAGTACCCAGGGCTCCGTCTCGTCGATATATTTGTTGCAGCGTTTGAAAATACCGAAGATCTCGGTCAGGGCATCTGCCACACGCAGTTCTTCCATCTTTGCCACAACTTTTGCATAGGTACCGGTCACGGTCTGCTTCAGATCCGCATCCACTGTCGCATCGTTCTCGGTCAGCTGAACGTTTTTATTCTCTACCACACCACCAAAGTATTTGTTGCTCATGGAGATGGTACGATTCACCAGGTTGCCCAGGGTGTTGGCCAGGTCGGAATTGGTACGCTCTGCCACCAGCTCCCAGGTCAGGTTACCGTCGTTTTCAAAGGGCATTTCATGCAGTACATAGTAACGCACCGCATCCACGCCGAAATAATCTACCAGATCATCCGCATAGACCACATTTCCTTTGGATTTACTCATCTTGCCGCCGCCCATGAGAAGCCAGGGATGTCCGAATACCTGCTTCGGCAGAGGCTCGCCCAGTGCCATCAGGAAAATAGGCCAGTAGATGGTATGGAACCGGATGATATCCTTACCGATCAGATGCAGGTCTGCGGGCCACAGCTTCTTGTACTGCTCGGTGCTGTTGCCGTCTGCATCGTAGCCGATACCGGTGATGTAGTTGGTCAGCGCATCCAGCCATACATAGATGACATGCTTGGGATCGAAAGTCACCGGAATACCCCAGGTAAAGGAAGTACGGGATACGCACAGATCCTGTAAGCCGGGAAGCAGGAAGTTGTTCATCATCTCGTTCTTGCGGGATACGGGCTGAATGAACTCGGGATGCTCATTAATGTGCTTGATCAGTCTGTCCGCATACTTGCTCATACGGAAGAAGTAAGCCTCCTCCTTGGCAGGCTTTACCACACCGCCGCAGTCCGGGCACTTGCCGTCTACCAGCTGGGACTCCGTCCAGAAAGACTCACAGGGAGTACAGTACATTCCCTCATAGGCCCCCTTGTAAATATCACCCTGATCATAGAGACGTTTGAATATCTTCTGTACCTGCTTCTCATGATCCTCATCGGTAGTACGGATGAACTTATCATAAGAAATATTTAACAGGTCGCACAGTCCGCGGATCACACCGGCGATCTTGTCCACATGCTCCTTGGGTGTGATACCGGCTGCCTCTGCCTTCAGTTCGATCTTCTGACCGTGCTCATCGGTACCGGTCTGGAAGAAAACATCATAACCTTCTTTTCTCTTGAAACGCGCAATGCTGTCAGCCAGTACGATCTCGTAGTTATTACCGATATGAGGCTTGGCGGACGTATAGGCAATGGCAGTTGTAAGATAATATTTTCCTTTGCTTTCCATAAATCTGATTCTCCTTTTCTTAAAAATAAAAGCCCGTCTCCTGAAAGAACATGAAGTTCTTCAAGAAGACGAGCATAATCTCGTGTTACCACTTCTCTTCGTCTGTACCTCACAGCACAGACCTCTTCGGGTCCGTAACCCTATCCGCTGTAACAGGCGGATCCTGTCGCAGCCTTGCTTCTACCGTTCCTGTTCTGTTCCGGTATCCGTTCGGTGCGCCGCTCAGAAGCCATCTTCTCTATCTGTCCGTTCCATTCCTCTCAGCCATACGGAATGTTCTCTGTAAAACTTCTATGATAAATACTCTCTTCCTCATTGCATTTGCGTATTCTTACAGTAGCACAGGAAATCCGGACTGTCAATGCAGTTTTGTCTCATTACTGCTCATTGCAGTTATTCTTTTTCCCCCAGTATCAAAACAGAATATGCCGGAAGCGTGACCGCAGTTCCTTCGCGTTTGGCGCTCTCCTCTCCGGTATAAAGCTCTCCAAGCAGTACCATATCCTCTGCTGCGGTATCTCCAACGGTAAGTCCGGTCAGATCCACACTTGCAGACTCCGCAGAGGTATTTCCCAACAGTAATAAAGTATTGTCTTCATAGCTTCTTGTCAATGCAAAGCATTGCTCGCCGGAATACTGCTCCAGATAAGTGGTGTTGCCTCTGGCAATAGCGGGATTCTGGTTCCGGATACGGATCGCCTGCTTTACATAATTGTAAATGGAATCCGGATCCTCCTGCTGCTCTTCCAGACTGTCGAATTTCATCTGAAAATCTTCCATATCCGCAGGTCCCTTGCACATGCCTTCCGCTTTGTCATCCTTGCTCCAGTACATGGGAGCCCGCTTATTCTCATCCTTGCCGGAACCCTTCATCCCCAGTTCCTCCCCATAGTAAAGGAAGGCGTTTCCGCCGGACAACAGATTCAGGGCATTGCCAAGCTTCGTCTGTGCCTCACTGTTTTCCCCGGCATAGTAGCCTGTGCTCCGCCCCATATCATGATTCGTGTAAAAAGGGGCATTGATGTAATCCGGATTGTATTGCGCATACATAGCCTGCTCCGCTTCCAGATTCTTTGCATAGGATGCCGCGGATGCCTTGCCGTTTACCACATTTGCGATGATTCCGGACTTGTCAGCGAAGGTAAAATCAAACATGCTGTCCACGCCGCTCGCGTAATATTGCGCATAGGTATTCTGATCTGTCCAACATTCACACACCAGATAATTCTCCGGGTCCTTGCCATGGACATAATCGGCAAACCAGCTTAAAATCTCGACATTGTCTTCCACAGAGCCGGTGACGTATTCCTTCACCGCATCCAGGCGGAAACCATCCACGCCCATATCCAGCCAGAAGTCCGCCACCTGCTCAAATTCCCGGCGCACCGCTTCGTTCTGCAGATCCAGATCCGGCATGCCGTCCCAGAATCTTGCTTCATAATACCAGTCTGTCCCATTTACCTGCGCATATCCGCTCTGGGCTTCCCTTGAAAAATGGTAATAATCTACATAAGGACATTCTGAGGGGTCAGGCTGTGCTCCCTCCGGCAGATTTTTCAGATACTCCGTTGCCTGTAAAAACCATGGATGCCTGCTGGAAGAATGGTTCATCGCCAGATCCAGGATCACACGGATCCCACGGTCATGGCAGGCTGTCAGCAGCTTCTGAAAATCATCCAGAGTACCATACTGCGGATCGATATTCTCATAATCCGTAGTGTCGTATTTATGATAGGTCGTGGAGGGCATTACCGGCATGAGCCAGATGCCGTTGATCCCTAAGTCCGTATCCGTCGTATCGTCGCCATCATTCAGATAGTCCAGTTTGTCCAGGACTCCCTGCAGATCGCCGATGCCGTCACCGTCACTGTCATAGAAGGAATAAACAAAAAGCTCGTAGTAGGTGCGGTAGTTGTCGTCTATGATCTGTAACGCCCGGGCATCCTGCGCTAACGATACAGCACTGCCTGTGTTGTCAGTGTTGCCGTCCGTGCTCTGGTTCTGTAGGGTGGCAGTTCCATCCTGTGTACCCGCAGACGCACTGCCTGTTGCCTGGTCGCTTCCTCCGCAGGCAGCCAGAGATACCGTCATCCCTGCTGCAAGTATCAATGCCCATAATTTTCTGTTCCATCTGCTCATCATTTTCTCTTACTCCTCCGATCCACTTTTTTCAAACCGGAACCATTTGAAATCAAAATTACATCCCGGCAGGAATACAAATGTCACCTTCTGTTCTCCCGTCACTTTCTGTATCGGGAATCGCATTTCACGATATGCCCCACTGTGCGGGAAGGGTAGTACCTGCGTCTCCCCATTACTGAATCGTAACTGTATCGTATTGTGCTGCAGAGGTGTCCTGCCGCATATGACGATGCTGTCAGTTCCTTCCGTTCCAAAATCCATATCACTGAACTCCAGGGAGACATTGTTGCCGATCTGTTCAATGGCATCCGCGGTTCTTACAAAGCTGTCTCCATAAATAACGCCGTCTGTGAGGGCAGACAGTCTCGCATAAGCTTTCTCCTGTTTGGTAAAATGAAACTCCTTCAGGAAAATTTTATCTTCCGACACAATTGTCAGATTTACCACGCCTTTCAGTCTCCGGGACAGTGTAAATGTCTCCGGTTGGAAGACCTCCCAGATGCTGGGCTTCTGATAGGTGACTTCTCCAACAAGTTCTCCCGTCTCTCCGAATCCGGATGCATTCTCCCCGGGTTCTCCCTCCCAGATTTGAATTCTGTGAGGATCATTATCATTCGCAAAGATAGATAGCGTGATCTCATCACTTCCGAATTCGCCGAAATCTACGGATCTATAAACCAGGCCCGTAGGCTGTGCTTTATCCGTTCCTGCACTGTTCTCCACACCGCGGCTCACGTCCCCGCCAAAGCTTGTGTCGTAGGAAATAGCAGTAACCGGTTCATAAGGTGACCGAAACGTCTGTCCCATTCCCTCCACCTGAAACTCCAGCTGTGAGATCATTTTCACAGAAGGGGTACCGTTGCAGGACATACATCTCACCTGGAAGCTTCCGTCACTGATGCCTGTGATACGGATGCCTTCGCCGTCCGGAAGCTCTTCCGGCTTCGCGATCGGGCTGGGAATACCTGTGGCATCCGTAATGCTCCACAGAAGCTTACGGTCAGTGGCTTCCATAGGATAAATACGGGTATGCAGCAGTACAGAAGGGTTTTCCGGTGTCAGCGTCGTTGCGGCTGCACTCAGTTCCAGCTTGCGTACCGGCACGAATCCGGGTTCCACGAAGGCAGGCGGATATTCTCTGTTTTCTTCCGTTGCACAGATACCGGGACGGATCGGTGCTTCGATAGCATGCAGCGTCATTGTCGCCGTGCGGCGTCCGGCAGCTGCATTGTCCGGAGTCTTGACTACTGTCGTGGCTGTCCATGCGTCCTCCACGGTCACGCGAATCTCTCCGGGGATTGTTTTCGCAGCGATCATCGCCAGAAGCTTCCCCTGGAACAGCTTGCGGATAGTTCCCTTATAGGCATCGTAGTCCGTACTGTCACCGTTATCCAGCCCTATCAGTCTTCCGGCACCTTCCACGGTCACTCTCACATAATCGGAAGCATTTTCCACGGGATGCCCGTCCTTATCTTCTGCCGCAATCTCCAGGAAGATCATATCTTCGCCATCGGCACGCAGAGTGGTTTTGCTTGCTTTTAATACATAATGATCGGTGTTGCCGAAGGAATGTCTCTCCTGCCTTGCGATCTCTCTGCCGGTCTCATCGTAAGCCACAGCACAGATGCTGCCGGGCACATAAGGTACTTTCCAGGAAGGCTGCAACACCGTTCCCTTTTCATGATCGATCTGCTGTCTTCCCTGTGATACACCGTTTACGAACAGTTCCACCTCCGGAGCATTGCTGGTGATCCGCACATCCACCTGCTGCCCCGGATTGAAATCCCAGTAAGGGTAGACATGAATCATGGGATCTTTTTCAACATCTGTCCACTCTGCGCGGAAGAGATAATAGGAATCCTTCGGAAATCCCGCTGTATCCATCTGCCCGAAATAGCTGTTTTTCGTCTGATAAGGTGTCGGTTCACCGATGTAGTCAATGGCTGTCCAGATGAACTGTCCACAGGAATAGGGGGTATCTCTGTCCATAATGATACAGTATTCCGTATTTTTGGCTGCCCAGCTGGTAGTACTGTTGCCCAGAGCGGAGCACTGTTCGTCTGCTTCGATCAGTGTCGCCCGATCCAGCGGGAAATGATAGATGCCGCGGCTCTGTACGACAGAAGAAGTCTCACTTCCGTAAATGATCCAGTCCGGATACTTTTTATGGTGCTCTTCATAATATTTTTCTGCGTAATTATATCCCGCCAGCTTCACGATATCTGCACATTTCTGGGCATTTTCCCATGGCATATAGTTCGAACCGATGGTCACAGGTGCCACATTACGGTAGTCCCACTTTCTAACCGCAGCAATGAGGCTTCCGGTGATCTCCTGTCCATGGGCATCCGCGTGAGTATCCGGAATCTCGTTGCCAATACTCCACATGATAACAGAGGGGTGATTGCGGTCCCTGCGGATCCAGCTGCGGACATCCTTCTCCATCCAATCCTTGAAAAATCTGGCGTAATCATATGGATTTTTCGCCATCTCCCACATGTCAAAGGCTTCGGACAATACCAGAAATCCCATCTCGTCCGCCAGTTCCATCACTTCTGTCGCCGGCATGTTGTGAGAAGTCCGCAGAGCATTAACGCCCATGGAACGCATGAGTTTGAATTTACGACGCATGGCTTCCTTGTGGAAAGCCGCTCCCAATGCTCCGAGGTCATGATGGTCACAGGTACCGTTCAGGCGGATCTTCCTGCCATTTAATAAAAAGCCCCTGTCGGGATCAAATTGTATGGTGCGGAAGCCGATACGGAAATGTTCTTGCTGACATAGTTCCCGGCTGTTGGTCTCCTGCACCGATCGTTGTTCTGTGCCCTTTGACGCACTGTTACCAGTCGTCTCCACGCTACCGGTTTCCTGCGGTGTGTTTCTCCACAGGCATGCCTGTAGATCATACAGATAAGGATCCGTAATGTCCCATTTCCTCGGGTTATCCACAGGGATCGTTATGGATATCTTGTTCTGTCCACAGGTGAGAGGCTGTTTTACCCGGAAAATCTCCGGACTTTCTGCTTCCGCTTCTGCCAGTCTTTTGCTGTCCCCAGCCTGACACAGGCAATATTCCAGCTCATAATTTCCGCTGTCCGTTCCCCATTCCAGCTCGGTATCGATGGTCAGATCATAGCCTTTTTCCGTTTCCACAGAGGAAGTATAAATGCCGTCCAGAGGAATATGTGTCTCCGGCAGCCGGGTCATCCACACATTCCGATAGATTCCGGCACCGCTGTACCATCTGCTGTTGGGCGCCTGAAATACGACACGCAGAACGATTTCATTGTCTCCCTCATGTAAAGCATCCGTAATATCCCAGTCAAAGGTAGAATAGCCGTATTTCCAGTCACCAAGGTGCTCACCGTTTACATAAATAGAAGAATCCATGTAAACACCTTCAAAGCGGAGGATGACACGGTCATCATTTTTTGTTTTAACCGGGGCATAGGCAAAGTTCTTCCGATACCAGCCGATGCTGTCTTCATAGAGATTCTTCGTATCATAGATCAACCAGTCATGGGGCAGATCCACCCGCTGCATTTTGGCTTCCCAAATCTGCCTGTCTTCCCAGTTCACACCTAATTCCGTTTTGGCAAAATACCAATTATCATTCCATAACGTTCTGCTGTTCATCACCGTTTTTGCCCTTTCTGTCTGATCCCGGTTTCTGTCCCATTATTTTATTTTTCCTGCACGCGTACGGTTTTATCTGCGTTCGATCCAGACTGCGCATCTGCCCGGTTCTCCAGATGTTTCACAAGCCAGACCGCCAACAGCGCATCCAGCGTCCCCAATAAGATTCCACCCAGGATATCCGTCGGGTAATGAACGAAGAAGTAAAGTCTGGAAAATGCAATAAGTGCCGCCATGAGCAGACTTAAGAGTCCTGCTCTGCGATAATAGCAGAAGATCGTCACTGCACCGGCGAATCCATTGGAGCTGTGTCCCGAAGGGAACGAATATTCAGAAGGAAACGGGATCTTCAATATGACACTGTTGTCGACTGCGCAGGGTCTGGGTCTGGCGATCACATTTTTCAGAAACAGATTCCCCACCAGATAGGTAATAGCCATTGCGATCATCATAGTCAGACCGCATTTTCTGGTCTTCGGTATACATGTCAGGACGATGGCGATGGCAATCCATACAAGCCCGCTTTCTCCTATGGTGGTAAAAAGACGCATGACCTCCGTCAGCCACTCCTGATGGATTCCCTGTATTGTGTGTAATATCTGTAACTCCATATTGCTCCCTTCTCCATTCACAGACGGCTGTCTGTCCTTACGTCACCGTCTGTCGGCAGTCTATGCTTTCCACTAGGCATTCACGCTTTTATGCCTTCCGTCACTACGCAGGCAATCGTTTTCTCGATATTATTGCAATTTATTTATGAACGCCTTCGCATTGGCCGCGATGTTATCCTTGAATACAGCAGAACCTGCCACGATAACATTAGCTCCCGCATCAAGTGCCAGCGCTACGTTGTCAAGATTAATGCCGCCATCTACTTCCAGATCGGTAGCCAGTCCTCTGTCCGTGATCATTTTCCGGATCACCGCTACCTTATCCAGGCATTCCGGGATCAGCTTCTGTCCGCCGAAACCGGGCTCCACGGTCATCACCAGTACCATATCCACCAGTTCCAGGTAAGGCTCCACTGCCTCTGCCGGGGTGGCGGGTTTGATGGTAATGCCGACTTTTTTTCCGGTGGCACGTATTTTATCAATGCAACCCTTCACATCCTCTGTTGCTTCCAGATGGAAATTCACCAGATCCGCGCCACAGGCAGCGAACTCTTCCACATAGCGCTCCGGCTTCTCGATCATCAGATGTACATCGAGAAACATGTCCGTATGAGGTCTTACTGCCTTTAAAACAGGCATTCCGTAAGAGATCGAAGGCACAAACAGTCCGTCCATCACGTCTACATGCAGCCAGGGCACGCCGGCTCCTTCCACAGCTTTGATATCCTCTCCCAGCTTCCAGAAATCCGCCGAAAGAATTGAAGGTGATAAAATATTCATGATACTCCTCATTTCTGCCCTTAGGGCCTTGTCTGCAACACTTTTTCCCTTGACAAGGAAATCGTATTCCGTATGCGTCTATTCTAACAAACTTGCATTCTTAAAACAAGATAAACTAAGAGGAACCTTTCCTTTCGGGAAAAGTTCCTCTCTTTGTATCATGTGATCACGTAATTCTTTATAGATTTTTGACATCCTCTTTTAACCGGTCCCAGGCATCCTCATGCTCCGTGTAATAGATGGGGCATTTTTTGCCGCCGCAGTCATAGTGGCGGAGGATATCGTCAGGCTGCAGGTCATAGGCATCGATGAGCCATTTTAACAGCTTGATCAGAGAATCGTAGGTCTCCTGAGTAAACTGTCCGTTGTCCGCCTTATAGCAGCATTCAATAGAGATGGAATCCTCGTTACGGGTCTGTACCGCGTAAGCGATCTCATCCAGAGGAACGCACTGGATGATCTCCCCGTTATAGCCGATAATGAAATGCGCACTGGCACTGCGCTCATGATTGTCCTTAAGCTGTTCGAAATAGCTGCGGTTCTGTGCCGCACTGGTGCCGGGGTTGGCAGTATAATGCACGAAAATGTTATTCACCTCCGTCAAAGGATCTCCCGGTCTGGAATATTCATTGACCGTAAGGAAATCCTCCGTCCAGTCAGGATGCGCTGCGTAAGTCTCCGCTGACAGTCCCTGGATCCCGGTCCCTGTGGTATTCTCAATCTCTTTTCCCACCTGCTGCACCGTGTCTATTGCTTCCAACGGTGTACTGGCTTCCGCGGTACTGGCAGGCACCCTCAGAAGCTTTGTCAACGCGATGATTCCTACCAAAATGCATGCACTAAGCAGAGTCATCCGGATATATCTGCGGATTCTTGCCCGTCTGCGGCGACGCTGTCTCTCCGCCCTCGCCAGTCGGTGTCTATCTTCCTGCCGGGGCGCTACACTGTGCTGAGGATATGTTCTTGTCCTTGTGCCCTCCTGAGACATTGCAGGTGTGCTGTGTTGTGACTGTTCTGTGTGCCTTCCTGTATGTCTGCTCGTATTTTTCCCGGTTTGATAATCCACCAGATACGGATTTCTCCGCATCTGCGTTATATGGATCTCTGCCTGTCTGCTTGAACGATTTTCCTGCGTCATATTGCCAGCCCCTCCAAATGAATTACTTTCTATGGGTTTCAATATAACGCGGAGTTGTCACATTTTACGTCACATTTTTCTTAAGAAATTATAAAGAAAATCATTTTCATGTTTTTTCGTGATATATCTTGATTTATCGTTAGCATGATGTTATCATGTAGACGCAAAAGGAGGATTTTCTCATGGGCAGTACTGAACAGGAATTAAAAGATCTGATTATTAAAAAATATGGAAATCTCAGTAAATTTTGTGAAGTTATAGATATGCCGTGGACAACATTAGACAGCATCTTAAAAAGAGGAGTTTCCAAAGCCAACATTTCTAATATTATGAAGATTACGCAGGAACTGAACATTGATACGGAGAGTCTGGCTGTCGGATTGATAGCTCCCAAAAAAGAGGCTGTTCCAATTGCTTTTCTTCCCATTGAAAATTCAGAAAATTCTTCAGACAAAGCGCTTGCCCGACTGATAAAATACTATGGCATGTTAAATTCTGTAGGACGAGGTAAGGCTGTCGAGCGAATGGAAGAATTGGCACAGATTCCGCCTTATACGGAAGAATAGTTTATGTTTACAAAAAGAGGGGGGATATTTTATGTTTTTCTACTACTATGACAAAGAAAAAGATACCACTGTTCCTATGGAATTGGATGACAATAAATTAAATACAGGCGATTTTGAATTTTTCAATGATGGTATCCGTAAGGTTTGGAATTCGCAGGAAGAGGAATGGTATTTTTCTATTATTGATGTTGTTGCAGTTTTGACTGAAAGTACAAATCCCAAAAATTATTGGAATATGCTTAAAAGTCGCCTTAAGCAAGAAGGTAATGAAACGTACACAAATTGTGTACGTTTGAAAATGAAAGCCTCCGATGGAAAAATGCGTCTTACCGATTGTGCTACTACAGAACAACTTTTGCGCATTATCCAATCCATCCCTTCCAAAAAAGCTGAGCCCTTTAAATTATGGCTTGCTCAGGTGGGAACGGAACGGTTGGAAGAAATGGCAGATCCCGAAAAAGCATTAGATCGCGGTATGGAATATTACCGCCGCAAAGGTTACACCGATGCCTGGATCAAAGAACGCCTTCAGTCCAAAAGTATTCGTGATGATCTGACTGCGGAATGGAAACGTTCCGGCATAGAATCTTCCCGGGAATTTGCTGCATTGACCAATATCCTTACCAAATCCTGGTCTGGGAAAACCGTCCAGGAATATAAGAGGCATAAAAATCTCCATAATGAAAACCTGCGGGATAATATGACCAATCTGGAACTGACCTTAAATCAGCTGGCAGAAGTATCCGCCACTGCTATTTCCAAGGTAAAAAATCCAAACGGCATGGAAGAGAGCAAAAAAGTAGCTATCGATGGCGGTACCATTGCCCGAAATGCCCGTCTGGACCTGGAGCGGCAGCTAGGGCAGAGTGTAATCTCTCCCCTAAATGCCTCAGATCCTCCCGCCTTGGAAATCGATCAGACGAATTCTAATGTGAAAAGTGACTAAAGAATCTTCTTCAAATACTCCTCGAGTATCTGTGCCACGTTGCGGTGGGCTTTCACGCCGGGATGTAGGCGGCTGCCAACGGTATCCTGTGTAGTGTCGGGGAGTTGTAAAAAGTGAATCCGGGAATCGGCAGTGTTCTTGGCATAACTTTCCACCGCTTCACGGATCACCGACAAGAAGTTGTCTCCCAGCATACCGTACCCCCAGATGATCTGTGCTGTGGGGTTGCTGTTCCGCACTACTTTCAGGAAATCGCAGATAGCTGTTGTCAGGATCTCTTTAACTTCTTCTATGTCCCGTGTTCCTGCCCATTCCTGCCCCAGTTCCGCTGCGGACTGAATTGCTGTGGCATCATTGGTTCCCAGATTGATAATGACCGCATCTGGCTGCCATGCCTCGAAATCATAGTCTTGCAACGCTCCCAAAGAAGCATTCCTCTCCCCAGTGAGCAATCCACAGACTTGTGTGTAAAACGAAGGAATCTTATTCTCCACATTTCCATCCCATCCGGTGACAATTCCCCAGCCGCTCTGGGATACCACACGATACTCCGCGGATAATGCATCTGCCACCATACGGGGATACGTATTTTCCGCAGAGAAAAAGGCACTGATCCAATCTTCCTCATAGACGGCTCCCACCGTACCTTCCCCGCTGGTAATGCTGTCTCCCACAAATTCCAGCCGGTACTTCGGCTCCGGCAACTGCAGGAATTCACCGTCTGCATATTGCAATCCCACAATCTGTAACAGATGCCCGGGATCCTGATGCATTGCCTGTACTTCCTTCAGTATCCGTACATGCTTCGGTTTTCCTACCGTCATCCCCCGGAACAGGCACACTTCGTTTTTCCCTTTATTTAATGGAACTCTACTGATCTGCACGCCGTTCAGTTCCACCGCAAGCCACGGTTCATAAGCGTCGTAATCGGCATTTACCTCCACCTGAAATTCACTGCCGGTATAGATAAATTCTATTCCGCTACCTGTCCAGAATAAATTCACCTCGTCCGTTCCCGTGGTGCGTCCCAACACCCGTACCTGCGGCAATGCTGCTACACTGACTGTCTTTGTTGGCTGCTCCATTTTCTGCCATACCTCCCTGTGCATTGTTTTATCTGTCGTTCTGATTTTCGCTGTTCCGCCCTCTTATCTCCGGTTCTTGCCACGACAGCTGTATTCTTCTGCGATCACAGCCTCCGCAGGGCGACCGCAGACTGCATAAGGGCTCTTCCATTCCATACTTCCCGGCCAGTCCCAGATTCCGAAGCCTTTTACCCAGTCCCGTTTTTCGCAGGCAGAAAACATTGCCAGATACCAGTCTGCCTGTTCCGCATCATCCTCTTTACCCTGCAGTTCCCAGTTATTTGGCACCTGCGCGGAACCATGAATATTCATGCATCCTGCTTCCGAGAACAGAAAAGGCTTTTGATATTTTCGAACCACTTTCTCAATACGATCCAACTGATTCTCCCAATCATCGATAGGATAATATCCGCTGGAAGCGATCACATCCACTGCATCCCACCATATAATATGATCTTCCCCGTATTTGTCACAATTATAACCGACAGGCCCGTCATATATTGTGCGGACCTCTGCGATCAGCTTTCTCCACTCCGTCTCCCGGTGCTCTGTCATCGTCATCTCGCAGCCTGTAAGAAATAATTCACACCCTGTGCGCTGTGCGATCTGTGCGTAATGCTTCTGAAAAGCAATATGGCTTTCAAACCAGTTGCCCCACTTCGGTTCACAGGGAACATCATGATCAAAAAAGCTTATCCTTGCTCTCCAGACGCCGTTGTCACAATTCACGGTAGGCTTTAATGCCACCTTTAATCCCAGACTCTGCGCAAAGCGAATCATATCACACAGTTCTTCATCCGTGCAGCTTTTCTCCCCATCGAAATGGATCTCTTCACTATAAGGGGTCTCCTGCATCCCCGAGGGAGTGAATATCACCCAGTTGGCATGGATTCTCCGTACCATTTCTTCCATACTTTTTCTGGCTTCTCCAGATCCCAGTAATCCTTTGTTCGGAAATACCGCAAAATTCACCCCATGAAATTTTTCTGTACCAAATTTCTGCATCAATAGTTTTCCTTTCCATAATTGTTTTATCGTAAAGCTTTTCCAATCTCCGTTCTTGTATTGTATCATTATTATCTTTATTTAGCTAGCTATTTTAGCTTAATTTTAGTTAAAATTATTTTTGTTTTCTCACTTTTCCTATGTTAATATAAAAATAAAGTTATACAATCAAATGAGGGAGAATATTGCCATGCATTTTGTCCAGGCGAAGGGGATTTTATCTCAGAATAACGGAATGAATATTTATCGCGGATGCTCCCACGGCTGCATTTATTGTGACAGCCGCAGCAAATGTTACGGTTTTACACACGCCTTTGAAGATATTGAAGTGAAGGAGAATGCGCCGGAACTGCTTGAACAGGCATTACGTTCAAAACGGCACAAGTGCATGATCGGTACAGGTGCTATGTGTGATCCCTATCTTCCCGCTGAAAAAGAACTCCAATTGACCAGGAAGTGTCTGGAACTGATCGATCGATATGAATATGGTGTCACGGTACTCACAAAATCCAATCTGGTGCTTCGTGATCTGGATCTGCTGCAATCTATCAATAGGAAAGCCAAGGCAGTGCTGCAGATGACGCTCACTACTTATGATGAGGAGCTGTGCCGGAAGCTTGAACCGAATGTGTCTACTACGAGAGAACGTTTTGAAGTGTTGATGAGATGTAAAGAGTTGGGAATACCGACTTTTGTGTGGATGACACCGATTCTTCCTTTTATTAACGATACCAGGGCGAATATAGAAGGATTACTTGATTATTGCCTGCAGGCAGGAGTTCAGGGGATCCTGGTGTTTGATGTTGGTGTCACGCTGCGGGAAGGTGACCGGGAATATTTCTATCAGGCGCTGGATCGTGATTTCCCCGGCATCCGACAAAAATATGTCAGTACTTATGGGAATGCTTATGATATTCCCAGCCCTCACACAAAAGAACTAATGGCACTGATTCAAAACACCTGCACAGCGAATGGTATGCTGTGTTCCCCGAAGGAATGCTTTACTTACCTGCATGAATTCCCCGAGAGATA
>NZ_JBOKRY010000030.1:0-34577 GCF_051972595.1 Simiaoa sp.
TTGAGAAAGATTCATCTCAACGCGTGCTAATTTAAGACGCATATTTTTCATTTATATAACCTCCTTTCTATATGCATTATATGATATATCAAACAAAATGTAAAGTATATAATACAAAAAATAATAAATATATAACGTTATGTAAAAAAGATTATTATGTTTTGGTAATAGAACTTTTAAGTATTTGATTCAAGTGTCGGAGTAATAAAAGAGTTACGAAATAAAGTAAAAGCAAATTAGGAGGAATTGATATGATGCCATATGAAGTAGGAAAGACGTTTATTATTAGGGTTCCATTATTATCTATAGAGACTTATAAGGAATTATGTTCAGAAAAAGATGGATTACCAGTTATTAAAACCAAGGAAACATTGACAGGGTATACCCACAAACTATTCACGTTGAGGCGGAAGAAGGGTACAGACTAGCTTGTTCCTATCTCCTGTGCCCACGCTGAGGCGGAAGAAGGGCACAGGCGGGCGTTCGCCGCCCCAGCTCTCAATTTCCATCCATGACTGTTTTGCATATCTTCTATGCTTGTGGTACAATAAACAGAAAGCAGGCATTTTGAGGAGAAAATTGTATGAAAGCACAGGAATTATTATTTCAATTGCAAGATAAAGGTTACCGTGATTTTCAGAGCAAATTAATCCCGACGATTCCTGTGGAGACGATTATCGGCGTCCGCATTCCCACTATTCGTAAGCTTGCGAAGGAGTATGGAAAGGATCCGGAGAGCGTAGAGTTTCTGAAGCAGCTGCCGCATACTTATTATGATGAAAATATTTTGCATGCGTTGTTGGTGGCGGAGATCAAAGATTACGAAGCCTGTGTAAAAGAAGTGGAGCGCTTTCTGCCTTATGTGGATAACTGGGCGGTGTGTGATATTTTTTCACCAAAGGTGTTCCGCAAAAACAAAGACAAACTCATAGACAAAATAAGAGAATGGACAACTTCGGGTCACCCCTATACCTGCCGTTTCGGAATGGAAATGCTGATGACACATTTCCTGGATGAGGATTTCCGGGTGGAATATCTGGAGATCCCGGCAGCGGTACATTCCGAGGAATATTATGTGAACATGATGATCGCGTGGTTCTATGCCACGGCACTGGCAAAACAGTGGGATGTCGCTGTTGGCTATATCGAGAAAAAATGCTTGGATCCATGGACTCATAACAAGACTATACAGAAGGCGAGGGAAAGCTACCGGATCACCCGGGAGCAGAAAGAGTATCTGAAAACATTAAAGGTGTAAAACAGATGCAAGAAAGCTATGAGGTAGGATATGAAAAAGAGAAACAAGGAAGAAGTGTTATCAGGTCAAAGAATCAAAATAGCGGCGTTGTTAACGGGAATAAGTTTGTTGCTGTTATCTGGCTGCGGTAATAAAGCACAGGAAGCGGAAGGATCACAGGGACAGACAGACATCGCTGTAACTGCCACAGAACAGACTGCTGCGGCAGAAGAGCAGGCAGAGACAGTAGATCCGGAAACATTGGATTATGCATACCGGCTGCATATCACGATCAATCCCGAATTCAGGTTATATCTGGATGAGCAGTCAAAGGTAGTGGCGGTTACATGTCTGAACCAGGATGCGGAAGATCTGTTCTCAGAGACGGACCTCACGGGGATGGATCTGGAAAAGGCTATGCCTGTGATCATACAGCAGGCAGTGGCAAAAGAGTATCTGGCAGACGGTAAAAATATTACCATAGATCTGGAAAAATCAACGGAGTCCGGGCAGGCAGACACAGTGGAACAGGTGATCGCGGCTGCAGTTACTGCGGAATTAAAAGAACAAGGTGTAGATGCAGTCTTGGAGCTGCAGGATGCCGGTACGCCGGTCGCTATCGAAGGAGCCGACACAGGAGCCGGGGAGACTGTTCCGGATAAGACAGATAATACAGGTAATGGATCGGCAACAAACGTTTCACAGAAGACAAAATGTAGTGCCTGTGACGGAACCGGAATCTGCCAGGAATGCAAGGGTGGTACAGCACCTTGTAAGCGTTGTGGAGGATCTTTGTGGGAGACCTGCAGCACCTGTGGAGGCAGTGGAAGACAGACCTGTCCCGGATGTGGCGGCAGCGGTGTGGATGCTACCAGCGGAACCAGCTGCAGGCATTGTGGAGGCAGTGGTGGAAATACCTGCCAGCAGTGCGGTGGAAGCGGCGGTAAGTCTTGTAGTATCTGTCATGGTAAGGGTGTGATCTCTGATGACTGTATTCTGTGTCACGGAGACAAAAAGTGTACTGTATGCGGCGGAAGCGGAGAACTATAAAAAAGCAAAACAATTAAGCTGCAAATGAAAAAAGTAAAAGCATAAAAAGTAAAAGCATAAAAAGTAAAAGCATAAAACCGCAAAAGAATAAAACATAAAATCATAAAATCACAAAAGAAGAAAAACGTAAAAACATAAAAAGCAAAAGAATAAAACGTAAAAGATAAGTCAGTAAAGGAATGGAACAGCATGAAGGATCGTTATATGGAATTTCGCAGGGCACGCAGAGAAGAAGCAGAAGAGATCCTGCAATTATACCGTTCTCTGATCGGAACCGAATATTGTGTCTGGACAGAAATTTATCCAACAGAACGGGAAGTGGAATTTGACCTGTCGAGAAATGCATTGTTTTGCCTGTATGAGAAAATGCCGGAACCTGATGAGAGAGAACAAAGGGCGAGGCTGTCGGAAGAACAGACAGCGGAACCGCTGCCGGTTACGAGAGGACGATTGATGGGCACAATCTCCATAGACGATGACCCGGAAGTGGAGGCACTGTCCTGTTGGTCAGAGGACCTTACCCCGGTGGCAGAGCTGTCCAGACTGGGAGTGGCGGTAGAATATCAGAATCGCGGCATTGCCAGGATCCTGTTGCAGGAAGCTATGGCGGAATTGAAATCACAGGGTTATAAGGCGGTACACATTTTAGTGGCAAAGGACAATGTGAAAGCCTTGCGTTCCTATGAAAAATTACATTTTACCACGGCAGGGGAATGTGAGCTTTTCGGGCATTCCTACTGGTGTTATGAGAAAGAATTATAGAAGTGATCACTATGCAAATCAATGAAACAGAGAGGAAAGACGATATATGGTAACGATCGATCTGATCACAGGCTTCCTGGGATCCGGAAAGACTACTTTTCTGAAAAAATATGCGGAATATCTTATGGATCAGGGACTGCATATTGGTATTCTGGAAAATGATTTCGGTGCTATCAACGTGGATATGCTGATGCTTCACGAACTCAGGGGAGATCAGTGCGAACTGGAGATGATCGCCGGAGGATGCGATGCGGAGAGCCACAGGAGGCGTTTCCGTACGAAACTGATCTCCATGCGAATGTGCGGTTATGACAGGGTGCTGGTGGAGCCGTCGGGAATCTATGATGTAGATGAGTTTTTTGATGTACTTCGGGAGGAGCCGCTGGACCAGTGGTATGAGATCGGCAATGTCATCGCCATACTGGATGCAAGACTGGAAGATAATCTATCAGAGCAGGCGGACTATCTGCTGGCATCGGAGGCTGCCAATGCCGGAAAAGTGATCCTGAGCCATGCGGATGCAGCCACCAGGGAACAGTGTGAGGACACGGTGACACATCTCAACCGGGCACTGGAACAGATCCGCTGTGACCGGAGAATCGACCCCAAGAAGGATATTTTACAGAAAAATCTCACGGATCTGACAAAAGAAGATTTAGAGGAAGTATCCAAATGCGGTTATCGTCTGGAAAGTTACCGCAAGATGGATTTAGAGAATGGACAGAGCTTCGACTCTTTATTTTTCATGGAAGAGAAGATTAAGCCGGAGGCTTTGGAACGGGCGGTGCCCAGACTGTTTGCCGACAAGTCCTGCGGAGAAGTATTCCGGATCAAGGGTTATGTGAAAAACGGAGCAGGACAATGGATGGAATTGAATGCTACACCGGACAGTCATACAATGCAGTCTGTCGCAGTGGGGCAGGAGGTGCTGATCGTCATCGGAGAGCATTTACAGGAAGATAAAATCAGAGAGATTCTGAAGGAGGAAGAGACATGTCAATCTTAAGCCAGTTAAACAGTGTACCGATGTACCTGATCTGTGGAGGGATCATTGCTTTTGTGGCGGTGGTCTGTGTGATTTTTCTGGTGAGGGCATACCGCGCCGGGCAGGCACTCGGTATGGATACCACGAAAATGAAGCGTACGATCATCTCCAGTGCGACCTTTTCCCTGTTGCCCAGTGTGGGGATCCTGCTGGGTGTCATCGCCCTGTCGGGAAGTCTGGGAACACCCTGGCCGTGGCTTCGATTGTCCGTGATCGGTGCGCTGCATTATGAGACCCAGGTGGCGCAGGCAGCGGCGGAGCAGGTGGGAATGAGCACATTGTCTGCTGCGGAAATGACACCGCAGGCATTTTCCACGATCGCACTGCTCATGAGCATCTGCATTATCTGGGGCATGGCATTGTCTATTTTCCTGAATAAAAAATATACACAGAAGCTGACCTCGAATAAAAAATCCGGCAAGCCGGGCTTCGGAGATATGGCAATGACTGCCATGTTCATCGGACTGGTCAGCACCTACATCGGAAGATATCTCGGCGGTTTTATATCGGAGAACGGATTGTTTACGTTTCACGGAGATTACATTCCGTTAGTGGTAATGGCGGTATCGGCACTGGTGATGGCAGGATTTGTATACCTCATTGAGAAAAAAGGAAAAGCCTGGGTGGACAGCTTTTCCATTGCCGGAAGCATGATCATCGGCATGACGGCAGCCGTACTGGTGGGATTGCTGTAAAGTACTCTTCTGAAAAAGTTTTAAGTATCTATGAAATGTCGGAAAGCAAATGAAATAGTTGAAATAGAGACATTGTGTTGAAAACAGAAAAGCTGAAATCTGAAACAGATATTCAGGACTGAGAGTCCGAAGCTGAAAGCTGAATCCTTAGGAAGAGCAATAGCTTCCAAGCTGAAAGGAATAAAAATTATGGAAAATAATGTAGAATTAAATAATACCGAACGAGATCATACAGGTGTAAATACCCCTGGCACAGTCGGTGTCGATGCAAATACACAGCAAACACAGGGTGACAAGTCTGCCTGGGATATTTATACGAAGAAAACACATGTCATCGGGCGGACTGTGAGTATCATTACGCTGGTGATGTTAGTTGGAGCACCGTTTCTCATCGGTAAGCTTTTAGGTGCGTATCCGGATCTGGGGGCTGTCGGCAAGGGGTTCCTCTCTGTGGGAATCGTATGGCTGGTCAGCAGCATCGCGGAGTTTTTGATCTATACACCGATGCTGGGAGCCGGCGGCGGATACCTGGCATTTATCACCGGTAACCTGATCAATATGAAGATCCCCTGCGCGGTCAATGCGAGAGACATGGTAGGAGCGAAGACCGGAACCCCGGAAAATGAGATCATCTCCACAATCTCCATCGCTACATCTTCCCTGGTGACAATCCTCGTCCTGGCACTGGGCGTGCTATTGATGGTGCCGCTGCAGCCCGTGCTGCAGAGTGAAGTATTGCAGCCGGCTTTTGAAAATGTGGTTCCGGCGCTGTTCGGTGCCATGGCGTACAAATATTACCGGAAAAATATGAAGATCGCTGCATTGCCGCTGATCCTCATGAGCCTGTTGTTCATTCTGGTACCGTCCCTGATCGGCTCCACCAGCTTTATGATCGTTCCTTCCGGCGCCATTGCCATCGGTGTGGCATATCTGCTGTTCCGGAAAAAGAATACACAGAGTCCGAAATAGACAAAATGCCCCCAATAGTGTAAATACCGGGGCTGAATAGTCAGAAGACTATAAGGACAGAAAACAGATGAATGGAAAAGGGGCCAAACCTGTCGGGTTATGTGAGTAATAGAAGGTAGCGCCCGGAAAAGAGGAAAATATGAAATATATAGGTTTCATTTTACTTGCAGTGGTTGCGGTTATTATAGTACTGCTGTTGATCGCGGTGCTCCGCACCCTGCTGATGCCGTCGAAGACTTCGACTTATGTGGCAGACGAACCGGAGGAGGAAGCGCTGGCACTGGCCCAGAAGCTGTCGAAAATGATCCAATATGACACCACCTCCTATGCCAACGTGGCAGAGGTGGAGAAATTCTTAGGCTTCCATAAGGTGTTGGAGGAACTGTTCCCTCTGGTACATGAGAAGCTGGAGAAGACAGAAATCGATGGTAATCTGTTATTTTACTGGAAAGGAAAAAGCTCTGAGAAGCCGATCCTGATCATGAGCCATCAGGATGTGGTGCCGGCGGAGGGTGAATGGGTTCATGCACCCTTTTCCGGAGATATCGCGGAAGGAAAAGTATGGGGCAGAGGCGCATCTGATACCAAGGCCTCTGTCATGGCATTTTTCCAGGCGGTGGAGGAGCTCCTGGCGGAAGGGTTCGTTCCGCCCACCGATGTCTACCTGGCAAGCTCCTGCACGGAAGAGTGGGGCGGTGATGGTGCACCGAAGATTGTTGCAGAATTGCAGCGCAGAGGGATCGAACTGTTCCTGGTATGCGATGAGGGCGGTGCAATCATCACCGAACCCATCGGCGGCATTCACGGCAATTTTGCCATGGTAGGCGTATTTGAAAAGGGCAAGGCAGATGTGAAGTTCACCGCACGGAGCAACGGCGGTCATGCCAGCGCCCCGTCGAAGGGAACGCCCATTGCCAGATTGTCCGCTTTTGTCAATGAGGTGGAGACGCATTCCCCGTTCCGGAAAAAGCTGCTGCCGGAGGTATCGGCGATGTTCACAGAACTGGCGCCCTACGCCGGATTTGGAATGAAGCTGGTATTTGGTAATGTGTGGCTGTTCGGCCCGGTATTAAAAGCGGTCATGCCTGCGATCAGTGCCCAGGCAGGTGCCATGCTGAAGACGACGATCGCTTTCACGGTGCAGAAGGGCTCCGATGCCTATAATGTGCTGCCCCAGGAAGCCTATGTGGGTGCCAACATGCGATTCATTCCTCATCAGGGAGAGAAAGAAAGCCTGGAGATCATCAAAAAGGTGGCTGATAAGTACGGACTGGAGACTGAAGTGCTGCATGCCAATGACTTTACACCGCCGGTAGATATCCACGGCGAAGCATTCCGCTTAGTGGAAAATACGATTGCAGAGACTTTCCCGGGCCTGCCCTCCAGCCCTTATGTCATGACGGGAGCGACCGATGCACAGTTTTACCAGCCAATCTGCAGGAACTGTATCCGTTTTGCACCGGTAGTCTACGGACCGGAGCAGATGAAGGGAATGCACGGACTGAATGAAAATATTGAGTATAACTGCCTGCCCGGTGCGGTTCGGTTCTATAAGAATCTGATCCGTGCGGAGAAGTAAGGCGGTAAAGAATAGTAATGCGGAAATAGTTTTTTATCTAAGAAATGACTTGCAATGAAATTTTGAAACAGAAGTAACGCTAACAGAACGGAGAAAACACAATGAACACCATGACAACGTATTCCGGCAGAAAATTCGATCCCATGCAGATGACGCCTGAGGATGTATATATAGAAGACATTGCGCATGCACTGAGTTTACTGTGCCGGGGCGGTGGACAGCTGACCTATTTTTATTCGGTGGGACAGCATTCCGTGAATTGTGCACTGGAAGCGAAAGCAAGAGGGTGGTCTAAGAGGCAGCAGCTTGCCTGTCTGCTCCATGATGCCAGCGAGGGATATATTTCGGATATCATTCGCCCAGTGAAAATCTATCTGACCAATTATCTGGAGATCGAAAGTAAGATTATGGGAATGATTCTTACACACTTCGGACTGGATGATCTGACGGAAGAGGAGAACCTCCGCTGGAAACAGATCGATGATGAGATCCTGGAACTGGAACTGAAGACATTGCTTCATGGCGAAGAGAACAGAGCAGTGCCGCCGCTTTTTTCCGTGCCGGATCTGGCGGAGCATACGCCCGGAGAGATTGAAAGGCGGTTCTTACAAGAGGCAGAGCGACTGGGGGTACACGGAAGTGATCGTTGAGAAGAAGCCGGAGCGCAGTTATTCTACGACAGTAATGTACATTCTGGCATATTTGGATCGTTATGGCTATCCGGTATTGATTCTGATAGCAGGAGCGCTGGCAGACTTCTACCGGGGGAGAATTACAATGTTGTTTGTACTGGCAGTGGGAATATTATTGGATGGAATCTATAATCTGGTGGGGTATCTGTGTCGTTGGAGACATATTTATCTCTGCTATCAGAGCATGTGCCATACGAAGATGACACCTTCGCGGATTGAGTGGGATCGGATGACAAAAAAGGATGCGTACGGCATTCCTGCAGCTTTCATTATTGGCGGAATCATAGGAATATTGGTGAGTATTTTTCTCAGGTAAAGCGCTTATAATTATGCTATAATGGTAACTATTCAGAGCTATGCAAAACTGCGTTCCGCGAATGCTTGCATTCAGGCAGATAAGCAGTTTTATAAGGAAATAGATAAAAACAAGAAAGGGAGGGTATTTTATGGGATTTTTAACAGGAAAGACAGCAATCATCACTGGCGGAGGAAGAGCGGTATTGAGTAACGGAGAGTGCGGATCCATCGGTTACGGTATTGCCACCGCCTATGCCAAAGAAGGTGCCAATCTGGTGCTGACCGGACGCAATGTACAGAAGCTGACGGATGCGAAGGAAGAACTGGAGGCAAAGTACGGTATCAAGGTACTTCCCGTACAGGCAGATGTCAGCGCCGGTTCAGACAATGAAGCAATCGTACAGAATGTGGTGAAGCAGGCGATTGACACTTTCGGAAGGATCGATGTACTGATCAACAATGCCCAGGCTTCCGCTTCCGGTGTAACCATCGCAGATCATACCACCGAGCAGTTTGACCTGGCGGTATATTCCGGTCTGTATGCAGCATTCTACTATATGAAGGCTTGCTATCCTTATCTGAAGGAGACCAAGGGTTCTGTTATTAACTTTGCCTCCGGAGCAGGTCTCTTCGGTAATTTCGGACAGTGCGCTTATGCGGCGGCCAAG
Organism: Simiaoa sp.; assembly: GCF_051972595.1. Taxonomy (NCBI): domain Bacteria; kingdom Bacillati; phylum Bacillota; class Clostridia; order Lachnospirales; family Lachnospiraceae; genus Simiaoa; species Simiaoa sp. Next base: position 8,995 of record NZ_JBOKRY010000030.1, read on the forward strand.
GAAGGTATCCGCGGACTGACCAGAGTCGCAGCTACCGAGTGGGGTCCCGATGGCATCAATGTCAACGTTGTATGTCCTCTGGCATGGACCGCACAGCTGGAGAAATTCGAGCAGGCATATCCCGATGCTTTCAAGGCAAACGTCAAGATGCCTCCTATGGGACATTACGGCGACGTGGAGAAGGAGATCGGCCGCGTCTGCGTACAGCTGGCTTCTCCCGACTTCAAGTATATGAGCGGTGAGACCCTGACACTGGAAGGCGCTATGGGACAGAGACCGTAAGCTGCTGAAAAATAATTTTTAAAACTAATACTTGAAAGAAAGTAAGAAAGATATTATAATCGAAGCATAAAGAGAAGCAACCGCCCACAAGTGGTTAGCCTCCCGGTAATTGTTTAGTAAACCTACCTGTACTGGCCAAGTGACAAGGTAGGTTTATTTTTTGACCAAAACGGGACATTTCCGGGGGCTCTTCCGTCTAATAGTCATAAGACGTATACTTATGAGGAAGAAAGGACGAGAACGCATGGGAGAGATAGAACAGCTGGTGCGCAGGGCAAAAAAACGGGATCCGGATGCTTTTACAGAGCTGATGCAGCTTCATGAGAAGGACATGTACCGGACAGCCAGTGCCATCCTTGCGCAGGATGCGGATATTGCGGATGCCATACAAGAGACCATTCTCACTTGTTGGGAAAAAATCGATACTTTACAGAAAAACCGGTATTTTAAGACATGGATGGTCCGCATCCTGATAAACAAATGTAAAGACATTTTACGTTCCGGGAGGCGTGTCGTATGTGTGGAGGAATTTACGGAGCGGGAAGCGAAGAATACCGTGGAGACAGAAGCTAACCTGGAATGGAAGGAAGCCCTAAGAGGACTGGACGAAAAATATCGTCTGATCGTGGTCCTGTTCTATGCAGAAGGACTGCGGACAGCAGAAATCGGGAAGCTTTTGAAGCTGCCGGACAGTACAGTGCGCACGAGGCTTGCCAGAGGGCGGGAGCAGATGGCGAAATATTATGCAGGGACAGAGGAAGGAGGCAGAAGATGAGGCAGAAACAGGCAAAGCAAGATTTATGGATAGAGAAACAGCTCGTAACAGAAATGCTGAGACAGGCAAAGGAGATAGAGATTCCACAGATTGTGTTGGAGCGGGCAGATGCTTCTTATGCGCAGATCCGGCATCAGGCAGCGCAGGAAAAATGTATGGCGGTCGCTGCAAATAGGAACGGATGCCGACAGGGGGCAGCAGGCATCCTGTTGGCGGTAGTAATACTTTCCGCCACAGCTGTCTCTGCCACTGCCGTCGGAATCGTCGGTTACCGTAGGTACATGGCAGAACGCATGACGGACATTGGCACCGAAGAGTTGGGGCATTTGGAGATGGTAGCGGAGCAGGGCAATGTCACAGCAGAATTCAGTAGAGAGTTGACAGCCAGAGAACGGAGCATTTATGAGCAGCTGACAAGAGAATACGAAGCGGACGGCAAATATCCGGTGGGACAGATTCGGGAACTAGCCGAAGACGAGAACTATTCCGGCACTGGTGTGGCAGTCCGAAGTACTCCCGGAGAAGAATACGGTTGTCTGATCTATCTGCCGGATACTGTGCTCACAGAGGAAGAGTGGCTGGAGATTATAGAGTATCTGCATAAACTGGACTACAGCCTTCGGGAAAAACTATGGCAGCAGAAGTATTCCGAGGTTTCCTATTTTGACAGATATGAACAGATGACGGATGCGGAGATTGATGAATTATATGCCTTACTGGCTTCTGCACCAGTAGATGTATGGGGAACAGACAGCCGTAACCTGACAGCAGAGGAACAGAGCCGCTATGAGCAATGGACGGAAAAGTATGAAGTGGAAAATGCCTATACAGAGTCACCCATTAAGGTCATAACTGATCCGGAAGAATATGATGGACAGGAGCTTGCCTACTGCATCAGTGATGCGAGGTTCTATGAGCCGGAGCGTGAGCTGACGGATGAGGAAATGTTGCAGCTGATCGATCTGGAGCACAAAAACCAATATATCTTTGAAAGGATCGGCCGGGAGATCGAGTGCGGAAAACGGGCAGGATGGCCACAGACATATCATTTGCAATAGAAAAGACACTTGACAATAGAGATCACATGCTGAAGTGCGTAATTAGACCACAATATGTGGCTCTATACTTTTGCAAAAGTAAATATGAAATATCAGAAAATGATGTCATCAGGAAAACAGTAATAGCAGGGGACGACGGTTCTGCTGACGAATGAGGCGGAAGTGAGTGAAACGCAGAATGGTAGTACTACCGCATGGATAAATATGCAGGAAGGTGCGGTTGCCGGTTTTGTAGCGGCAAAGGGAGATACAGCAGTAGGAAAAGTCCCCCCTTGACAAAAAAATAGAAATGTGTTTATATTTATAACAGCGTTATATAACACTGTTATAAATGCTTATGGAGGAAAAAGTGACAAAACCAATCGAAGGAGTTTCAGAGAAAATTCTGGCCTGCGCCAAGAAAGAATTCTTGGAGAAGGGATATTCCGAAGCATCCCTGCGGACCATCGCGGCGAAGGCGGACACCACCACCGGATCCATCTATTCCAGATTCCGGGATAAGGAGGGATTGTTTGGTGCCATCGTGGAGCCGGCGGCAGACGGCCTGATTCAGATCTTTTTGAAGATCCAGGAAGAATTTCACGCGGTAAAGGCAGAGGATCAGCCCAGACTGATGGAAAAATATGTTTCTTCCGGCATGGATGAAATGCTGGATTATGTCTACGAACGGTTCGAGGAGTTTCAACTGTTACTGGATGCTTCCTACGGTACCAGATATCAGGATTTCGTGGAACAGCTGGTAGATATTGAGACAGAGTACACCTATAAGTATATGGAGGCGACGAAATTCCTGCAGGATGGCAGTGAGATCACGGAGGAGTTCGTCCATATTACAGCGAGAGCCATGTTCGACAGCATGTTTGAAGTTGTCCGTCACCGCATGGACAGAGAAACCGCCAGAAAATATATCCATATGCTGGAACAATATCACTATGGTGGCTGGGGAGCCCTCATAAAGCTGGGATAAGGGGAATGTCCCGAAACATCTGAGTGAATCTGAAAATGAAACAGACTGCTTCGGAAAGCGGAGGCAGTCTTATATAAAACCTAATGGTTAGTCTGGACTAATTCTAAACAGACAGTGTTATGTCAAAATGCATAAAAGGAGAGAGGGAAAGATCACATGAAAAAAGAAAGTGTTATGCAGAAGCTGTTTACCTATGCAGGTAACTACAAGTATCTGACCATCGCGTCATGGATCCTGTCTGCCACCAGTGCCCTGATCGCATTATTGCCGTTTTATTATATCTGGCGGATCATGCAGGAGGTGGTGTTGGCAGCACCGGATTACAACAAGGCCCGGAATCTGTCGGGGCTTGGATGGAGTGCCGTGGGATTTGCGCTGCTTTCCATGCTCATTTATATCTGCGCCCTGCTGTGTTCCCACATTGCCGCCTTTCACGTACAGGCCAATATGCGAAGCACTCTGATGCGTCATATTCTGACGCTGCCCATGGGATTCATGGACAGTGAGGGCAGCGGTAAGATCCGTAAGATCGTCAATGAATCCACCGCAGCCACAGAGACCTATCTGGCACACCAGCTGCCGGATAAAGCGGGCGCGGCGGCAACTCCTGTGGGATTGCTGCTTTTACTGGTAGTGTTTGACTGGAAACTAGGCTTATTAAGTCTGGTGCCTGTGGTATTTGCTTTTCTTATCATGGGAGCAATGACCGGCCAGCGTATGAAAGACAAGATGGAAGAGTACCAGAATGCACTGGAAGAGATGTCCAGTGAAGCCGTGGAATATGTCCGCGGCATTCCGGTGGTGAAGACCTTCGGACAATCGGTATTTTCCTTCAAGCGGTTTCAGACCGCTATTAAAAAATATGAAAAATGGACCATTGCCTATACCCTGGAACTGATGTGGCCTATGGTAGGCTTTACTACATTGATTAATGCCATCTTCGCTGTCCTGATCGGTGCCGCATACTGGTTTGGTGGGGCAGGGGGAGATCCGGAATTACTGATCAACCTGCTATTTTACATCATCATTACGCCGGTACTGACAGTTACCTTAAATAAGATCGCATACAGCGGAGAAAATCAGATGCTCGTGGAAGATTCCCTGAACAGGATCGACGGCATCCTGAACAGGAAGCCTCTGCCGGAAGCGGAAAAGGAACAGAACATCCGGGAATATTCCATTGCCCTGCAGAATGTGTCTTTCCTCTATGAAAATGCAGAGCGGGATGCCCTGCATCAGATCAATCTGGAGATCAGAGAAGGGGAGCATGTGGCTTTCGTAGGCCCCTCCGGTGGCGGTAAGACCACCCTGGCCAGCCTGATTGCCCGCTTTTACGATACTACGGAAGGGAAAATCTGCATCGGCGGTGTGGATGTGAAGGAAATCCCTTCCCCGCAGCTGATGGATATGGTGTCCTTCGTATTTCAGGACAGTAAGCTGCTGAAGATGTCCATTTATGATAATGTCCGTATGGGCAAAAAGGATGCCACCAGAGAGGAAGTCATGGAAGCTTTGAAAAATGCCCAGTGTGAGGACATTATTGCCAAGCTGCCGAAGGGAGTGGATACCGTAATCGGAAGTCAGGGAACCTATGTATCCGGCGGCGAGGCACAGCGTCTGTCCATTGCAAGAGCAATGCTGAAAAATGCGCCGATCCTGATCCTGGATGAGGCGACAGCCTTTGCCGACCCCGACAATGAGGCAAAGGTACAGAAGGCATTTACGAAGCTTTCCGTAGGCAAGACCGTGATCATGATCGCCCACAGACTTTCCTCCGTCGTGGAGGCCGATCGTATCTGTGTGTTGAAGGATGGCGGAATTGTGGAACAGGGAAATCATGAAACATTGCTGGCCCAGGGCGGTCTGTATGCCCATATGTGGGAAGCATATAACAAATCTGTCAGCTGGAAAGTAGGAAAGGGGGAGTATTAGAATGAGCAGTTTACAGGCAAAATTGCAGCATAAATATGCACTTTCCGAAAAAGGTGCAAAGGATATGATAAAGGCATTTGTATCCGTGACATGTTCCAATCTGGTATTGATGTTCCCAGTATGGATGCTGTATTTTCTGGTAAGAGATTATTTGCAGGGGACGATGGCAGGCAGAGGCATGTTTTATCTCATTGGCTGTCTGTTGTGTCTTGCGCTGATCGCCATTACCACATTGATCCAGTACCGGGCTACCTTCCTGGCAACCTATGTGGAGAGCGGGGTACGGAGAATTGCCCTGGCGGAGCAGCTGCGAAAGCTTCCGTTATCCTTTTTCGGAAAAAAGGACCTGTCCGATCTGACCAGCACCATTATGGCAGACTGTGCCACTATGGAGACCGCATCCTCCCATTTCATTCCGGAACTGGTTGGTTCTTGTATCTCCACCACCCTGATCGCTGTGGGTACCTTTTTCCTGAACTGGAGAATGGCAATCGCAGCACTGTGGGTACTGCCGGTGTCTTTCCTCATTGTAGGATGTTCCGGCAGGGTACAGAAGAGCTTAAGTAAGAAGCAGATGAAATTGAAAATGGACTGTGCGGACGGCATTCAGGAATGCCTGGAGACCGTACGCGACCTCCGGGCCAACAATGCCCAGGCTGAGTACATGGAAGGCTTAGAGGGCAAGATCCGTGCTGTGGAGAAACATGCACTGGTGACGGAGCTTGGAACAGCAGTATTTGTGGGAAGTGCACAGATGATTTTAAAGCTTGGTATCGCCACAGTGGCACTGATCGGCGGTGCATTATTGGTACAGGGGGAGATCGATATCCTGACCTTCTTCGTATTCCTCCTATTGGTATCCAGAATGTATGATCCCCTGCAGGTGGCACTGCAGAATCTGGCAGCTATTATCAGTACCGGTGTGCAGTGTGACCGTCTCGACGAGATCCTGTCCCATGAGATCCAGACCGGTGCCGACACCATGGATCCTAAGGGGTATGACATTGTATTTTCTCATGTGGGATTCTCCTATGACAGTCAGGATACTGTACTTCGCGATGTCACTTTCACGGCGAAACAGGGCGAAGTGACAGCACTGATCGGCCCTTCCGGCGGCGGTAAGACCACCGTGTCCAGACTGGCTTCCCGCTTCTGGGATATCAATAAAGGTAAGATCACCGTGGGCGGCATGGACATCTCCACCATCGATCCGGAGACCTTGATGTCTCTGTACGCCATCGTGTTCCAGGATGTGACGCTGTTTAATAATACGGTGATGGAAAACATCCGTATCGGCAAGCAGGATGCTACGGATGAAGAAGTGCTGGCGGCGGCAAAACTGGCGCACTGTGATGAGTTCGCGGAGAAGCTTCCGGACGGCTGGCAGACCATGATCGGTGAGAACGGTTCGGAACTGTCCGGGGGTGAGAGACAGCGTATCTCCATAGCTAGAGCATTCCTGAAGGATGCGCCCATTATCCTGTTGGATGAAGCAACGGCTTCCCTGGATGTGGATAACGAGACGATGATTCAGGAAGCCCTGTCCAAGCTGATCCGCAACAAGACCGTTATGATCATTGCACACCGTATGCGTACCGTGGCGGATGCGGACAAGATCGTCGTATTGAAGGATGGCGTGGTGGCAGAACAGGGATCCCCCGTGCAGCTGGAAGCAAAAGATGGCATTTACCGGCATATGAAAGCCACTCAGATGGAGGTCGCCGACTGGAAGTGGTGATCTTGAGAGTGCGAAGCACGGAAAAATCGTATATGAAATGATCATAGCATAAAGTCAGCGAGATTGCTTGCAGGCAATACAGACAATACAAAGCTTAAAAAATCCGGGATGGTTCATCTCCCGGATTTTTATTATTTAAGGTTAGAATGTTATGAAATACATGCATAAAGCTTGAAAAAAAGATTTGAATATGTATAATTGTCAAAGAAACACATGCGTAGGAAACAAAAAAGGAAATTAGGTATGTGTGCCGGCAGGGAAAACACATGCGTAGAAAGCGAAAAACAAAATCAGGTATGTATGCCGACAGGAAAAACACATGCGTAGGAAACAAAAAAGGAAATTAGGTATGTGTGCCAGCAGGAAAAACACATGCGTAGGAAACAAAAAAGGAAATTAGGCATGTGTGTCAGTAGAGAAAACACATGCGTAGGAAACAAAAAAGGGAATTAGGTATGTGTGCCGGCAGGGAAAACACATGCGTAGAAAGCGAAAAAAGAAATTAGGTATGTGTGCCGGCAGGGAAAACACATGCGTAGAAACTAAAAAAAGAAATCAGGTATGTAAGGAACAAAAATAAAACAGAAAATGTGAGGAATACCATGCAGATAACAGCAATGAAAAAAGACGATTTTTACAGGCAGATGTTCAAACTGACCATCCCGATCATTATACAGAATCTGCTCAGTGCAGCGGTGAATTCCGCGGATGTCATTATGTTAAACTATGTGGGACAGTCCGCAATATCCGCAGTATCCCTGGCGTCAAATTTTTCGAATGTCCTGTTTATGGTATATTACGGACTGGGGACGGGAGCCACTCTCTTGTGCGCCCAATATTATGGAAAGGGGAACCTGGAAGCAATTCATACGGTAGAGGGGATCACGCTTCGTTTCTCTATGGCGATCTCAGGTATTGTTGCGCTGATTGCATTTTTCCTTCCTCAGAAGATGATGCTTCTGTTTACTTCGGATGCGGAGCTGATCACCATCGGTGCTTCCTATCTGCGGATCATGGGAATCACATACCTGTGCTGGGGCATCACGGAAGTGTATCTTGCCATCCTGCGAAGCGTAGGTCGTGTGACGGTCAGTATGGCGTTGAATATGCTGGCTTTCGTATTGAATGTCATTCTGAATGCCACATTTATCTTCGGACTGTTCGGCATGCCGAAGCTGGGAGCTACCGGTGTCGCCATTGCCACAGCCCTGTCCCGACTGGTGGAACTGGTGGCATGCTTCATTGTATCTTTCTTGAGCAAAAATGTAAAACTGCATCCGAAGTACCTGTTTGTTCACAGTAAGGTGCTGACACAAGATTTCATGCGTCTGTCTCTGCCTGCACTGGGCAATGATGTGTCCTGGAGTGTGGCGTTTTCCATGTATTCCGTGATCCTGGGACATCTGGGAACAGATGCGGTAGCTGCTAATTCACTGGTTGTCGTAGTGCGCAATATCGGCACGGTATTCTGTTTTGCTATTGCCAGTGCAGGTGGCATATTGCTGGGAAATATTATGGGACAAGGCAATCTGGAGAAGTCGAAGAGTTACGCTTCCCGGATGTTGAAGATGACGGTCATCGCCGGAGCCATAGGCGGTCTGATCATACTGGCAATCACACCCTTTGTGTTACGGTTTGCTACATTGAATGACACTGCCATGCATTATCTGAAATATATGCTGCTTATCAATACTTATTATATTATGGGCGCTGCCGTGAATACGGCGCTGATCGCCGGAGTATTCCGTGCCGGCGGAGATACGAAGTTCGGACTGATCTGCGATACGATCGATATGTGGTGCTATGCGATCCCTCTGGGATTCTTCGCCGCATTTGTACTGAAGCTCCCGGTACTGTGGGTCTATTTCCTGTTATGCACCGATGAATTCGTCAAATGGCCCTGGGTCATTAAGCATTACCGCGAGGGCAAATGGGCGAAGAATATTACCAGAGAAGAAGTTTGATCCCAAGTTAAATTACATGGCTTTTTCCTGTTCTTCCTGAATCTCGGGGAAGACAGATAACATGGGCTTTACATCTTCTTTTTTAATGATACGTGCCACGTAATTTTTTGTGATCTTCATTACTACGGGAGACAGGGCTGTGACACCGATCAGGTTGGGGATCGCCATCAGACCGTTGAAGGTATCGGACAGATCCCAGGCAAGACCTAAGTTCATGGTGCAGCCGATGAAGATCATCAGTACGAATGCAATCTTGTAGACCATGGTGGATTTCGTACCAAATAAATATTCACATGCCTTGGATCCGTAGTGACTCCAGCCCAGTACAGTAGAGAAGGCGAACAGCAGGATCGCAATGGCGATGAAGGCGGGACCGAAGCTGCCGAATACGGTAGCAAAAGCCTGACCCACCAGAGCGGAACCGGACACATCCACCAGTACGGCACCGGTATCCAGGTCGATCAGTCCGGAGGACAGAACTGCGAAAGCTGTCAGTGTACATACGACCATGGTGTCAGCGAAGACTTCGAAGATGCCCCACATACCCTGACGTACGGGCTCTTTTACGTTGGAGCTGGAATGTACCATAACAGAAGAACCAAGACCGGCTTCGTTAGAGAACACACCACGCTTCATGCCCCAGGTCAGAGCCAGCTTCACTCCGGAGCCCACGATACCGCCGCCCACGGCGCGCAGCCCGAATGCACCTTTGAAAATAGCGGCGAACACGGCACCCACGTGACTGATATTTGCAAAAAAGATCACCAGTGCACCGATGACATAGGCAATCGCCATGAAAGGAACCAGCTTCTCAGTGACAGCTGCGATTCTTTTTAATCCGCCGACAATGACCAGCGCACCGATGATCACCAGAACAATGCCGGTGGCGGTAGCGGGAATGGAAAAGGCGGAGGTCATATTCGCCGCAATCGAATTGACCTGACTCATGTTGCCGATACCAAAGGAGGCTAACAGACAGAAAGCAGAGAACAGCACGGCCAGTACGGCACCGATCTGTTTGCAACCCTTATAGGAGCCGAGACCGTCCTTTAAGTAGTACATGGCACCACCACTCCACTCGCCTTTGGAGTTCCTACGGCGATAGTAGATGCCAAGTACATTTTCCGAGTAGTTCGTCATCATGCCGAAGAAAGCCACGACCCACATCCAGAAGATGGCACCGGGACCGCCAGCTACCAGTGCGCTTGCCACACCGACGATATTACCGGTACCGATCGTGGCAGCCAGTGCGGTGCACAGCGACTGGAACTGGGAAATGGACTGATCTCCGGCCTCCGTATGTTTCGTTACATGCTTATCGTGAAAGATGCCGCCCACCGTATTTTTGAACCAGTGTCCCAGATGGGATAACTGGAAAAATTTCGTCAGGATCGTCATCAGGATACCGGTACCTACCAGCAGTACCAGCATGGGGACACCCCATACGAAACCATTGATGGTGTTGTTCACATTGGTTATGAGCTCTACCATATACATTCTCCTCTCTGTTTTCAGGTAAAAGAAAAAGCGCAGACATCCGAAGATGTCCACGCTGACATAGTTACCTGATCTGTATTTCGTTTTTATTTTTTCCCAGTATAACATACGGAAAAAGATGCCGCAAGAGAAAATTTTTCTCAAAACACCCATTGGCCTAAAGCCAGCTTTAGGTATTACTACTGATATTATAAAGTGACAATATGCAAAAAGGTTGCAAAAGGGTATGCAAAAATCCGCAACGAAAGCAAAAAAACAAGAGTTTTGTACTATAAAGTTTCCCCGGGCTGTGTCGATATTATTCATATAGGAAAATACAGACACCATGGATGGAGAAAAAGCTACGGATGGCGGCCTTGAGAGAGGCAGCCATCCGCTTTTTGCGGAAGTAATCGCTGTCGGAGAGGGAGATATTATGGCAATTACAGGAATCAGCTATGGAAGGACTTTCGTGTATGAGACACAGAAGAGAGTGAATGAGGGAGTTTTGCAGAGTACGTCAGATGCGGAAAATCGTTTTGCGGAAAATCTGGAGGCTGCGGAGGAAAATGACAAGGCACTGGTGCCGGTGACGCGGGGGGTGCGGCTGAACCGTCGTATCGAAGGCAAGGATAAGGTGCCTTATGGGGAGATGGCGGAGAACGGTGTTATCGAATATGAAGGTGTGGTCTTTGTCTGTGACTATGATCATAACCGTCTGACTCTGGGGGATACTTCGAATGAGAAAAACTGTATCAACATTCCGCTGTCTGGCGGTGGAAACCTGCTGGTTAACCGGAATAACATCGATGCCCTGTCCAAGGCCATCGGTATGTTCAGCCCGGAGGATGTGAACCGGATCCTGCGTGCACTGGCACAGGATAAGAAGATCCGGGAGATGGAGAAAGAACTGGATGATATGGAGAACGGTGACAATGTAGACAGCAACGAGGAAACTTCGGAGACGCCCGATGCGGACAAAGCAGCGGAAACGGACCCGGCCGGAACCGCCGGAGAACCGGAAAAAGAGGATCTGAGTCTCATGGAGCAGATCCGCGAGAAAATGCAGGAGATCTACGACAAGCTTCAGAATGGCGATACAGAGACGAAAATCCGGATCGGCAATCAGGAATTCAGCATCAAAGAATGGGACAGTTTTCTGGAGAAGTTCGACAGCGTACAGGATGCAATCCGGGAGGCACTGGAAGAGAAAATCGAAAAACAGACGGAAGAACATTTCGAAGAGGAAGACTTAGAGGAGACTGCCGATAAGAAACCCGATGTCAATCAGGATTTTTCCGATATTCCCGAGGAGACTTTCCGTAAACTTTTTTGAACAGGTCCTTAAAATAGTTGCTGTCGTTGAAGCCGTATTCCAGAGCAATATCCGTGATGGAACTGTTGGTGGTAAGAAGCGCCGTCTGGGCGTGTTTGAGCCGTACATAGTTTAAATATTCCTTGAAGCCCATGCCAGTGAGCAATTTGAATTTCTTGCTGAAGTAAGTGGGGCTTAAGGAAGCCACGGAGGAGACTTCCTCCAGTGTCAGGGGCTTGCGGAAGTTGTTGTAAATGTATCTTGTGGCAAGCAGGATGTCCGCATCCCGGGAGTTCATCAGATCCGGTTCCTTCTCATTCATGACGGAATGGCGCATCAGCATGAGCAGAAGTTCTTCCAGATAGCAACGCTCAAAATGCTCGGAGTAGCGGTCGAACCGGGAATTCTCGGTGAGCATCCGGGTCAGCAGGGAGTGCAGCGCCTCCTGGTATACCGCGGGAACGCTGCCCATGAAGGAATGAAGGGCCGGCCGGTCGGTATCCTCGGCGGACAGATCTGACAGATGCAGATATTCTTCCTTGAAATAGATCATCACGATCTCGCAGACCTCTCCAGCGGAATACAGAGAGTGATGCAGTTCCCCCGGAGCAATGAAGACCAGATCTCCAGCTTCCATCTGATAGACTGTATCTTTTAACAGGAAACGGCAGCTGCCGGACCAGAGATAGAATATTTCATAAAAGCTGTGATAATGATCGGGCTGCAGGGGAGAAAAATCGCCTCTGCGGCCTTTTTCCACGACGATCCGGTCAATATCCTTTCTGCCGCGTCGGCCTTTTTTGGTTGTGATATCCATAGCTGCTCCTTCACTTTTTAAATCTACTGACATTGATACAGTCAGAATACCACAAAAAAACAGTATTTTCAACACAAACAAGCTATAAAAACAGCAGAAAATATAAATAAATTACGCTATTATAATAACTGAAAAAGGAACCCGCCTCTTTCAAAAATACTTTTCTCTCTATCCCCCTCGGTACACTCCCCCCTCGCCGAGGGGAATTTTTTGCGCAAAAATCACAGAAAACAGGTAGTCTCGTTACAATGGATTGCGCATTTTCCAAAGGATTGTTACCATAAGGGTACAGATCGGCCGGCATACGGTGCTAAAGCAAAGATGCTAAAGCAAAGGTGCTAAAGCACCTGAGAGTTTGCAGAGTACAGAAAGGTATAGGTATTTATATGGATAAGAAGAAAACGGGCAATCTGATCCGGGAAGCCAGACAATGCAAAAATTATACCCAGAGTGAACTGGGAAGGATGTTAGGGGTGACCAACAAAGCGGTATCCCGGTGGGAGAATGGAGAAAGTTTTCCGGATATCGGCGTATTGGAGTCCCTGTCCCATTTGTTGGAACTGCCGATTCAGGACATTGTGACCGGAGAGCGGGCGGGAGACCGGGAGGAGGCTGTGACGGAAGTCGTGAGACTGGCAAAGCTCCAGGAGCAGCGGAAACGTGAAAAGAGGATCCTGTATCTGATCGTGCTGGGGCTTTTGATCTATAACTGTGTCATCGGGATCTGTTTATTTTCCGGAAGAGGGTTGTTTGGGGGAAGAGATATTGCCTGCCAGGTGGCCGGAATCTCCATGGCGGGGACGCTGGCGATGCTGGGGCTTGTATACCGGTATTTCGGAAAGGAAGAGGATGTGAAAATGATTCCCTCCAGTCAATTAAGCAGAGGACTTGGAATAGCATCCCTTGCGATGCTATTGTGGAGTGTTGGAATCATGTATTTAAGCTTCGGAATGGTCCGGGCAGGAAGTGTTCCCCTTGGCATGGAACTCAGCTCCCTGGGACCGTTTTTGAACAATCAGCTTTGTGCGGGCTATGCCCTGAATGTAATATTTCTGGCAGTGGAAATGTACCGTCTGCTCATGGAGCGGACGGTACTGCATCCGGGATGTGTGATCTCACCGGCGGTCATCTATCTGGATTTCTTTTACATAGACATTCTGGGCCGGATGGATACCCTGGACAGCGTCTGGAAGGCACTGGACAGAGGGACGGTACTCATTTTGCTGGAGGCAGTGTCGGGAATTGTATTTCTGTTTATACCGTCCCACCGTTCTCGTTCTCACGCATCCGATAGCCCACACCAATCTCAGTGAAGACATACTGGGGCTGGGCAGGATTCTGTTCCAGCTTTCTGCGGATGTTCGCCATATTGACCCGGAGGATCTGATTATTATTGTCCATATAGGGACCCCAGATGGCATTCATGATGTAGCTGTAGGTCAGGACTCTGCCGGAATTTTCCGCTAAAAGTGTGAGCAGCTGGTATTCGATCTGGGTCAGGTGCACCTCTTCGCCCCGCAGGCGGATCAGTCGTTTTTCGAAATCAATCTCCAGATCCAGTGCCTTATACACATGACCGGGAGCCTGGGCGTGGCTGTGCCGCAGAGAAGTGCGGATCCTTGCCATGAGCTCGCCGGTGCCGAAGGGCTTCGTGATATAATCGTCCGCGCCCAGATCCAGAGCGGAGACCTTCTCCTGCTCCTTGGTGCGGGCAGATATGATGATCACGGGAACATCGCTCCAGGAACGGAGCTTCTGTAATACCTCCAGTCCGTCCATGTCCGGCAGCCCTAAGTCTAACAGGATCACGTTAGGGCAGAAAGAAGTGCTGAGACTGAGTCCCTCTCTGCCGTTTAAGGCATGCATGATCTTGTAGCCTTCCCGGTCCATGGTAGCGGTAATGAAATTACTGATACTTCTATCATCTTCAATTAAGAGAACTTTGATCTTATTCATATCTGAGATCCATATCCTTTCCGGTATTTTCAACAGTTCTGTCTTATGTGGCTGAGTATACTTATTTTTCCGTAGCGCTAGCTCCCGCCTTGGGAAGTGTGAAACAGAATTCCGCGCCATCCGCATGATTCCTGCCACTCAGCGTTCCGTGATGGGCGGTGATGATGGTCTTGCAGATGGACAGACCGATACCCATGCCCTTGCGGGAATCCGAACTCCGGGAATTGTTGTAGGTGCCCGTCTCGAACAGATTCTGTAATTTTTCTTCCGACAATCCTTTTCCGTAGTCTCTCACAATAAAAGAGACATGCTCCGGATGATCTTCCACGATGAAATCAATGGGCAGGATGCTTCCGGAATGAACGATGGCGTTTTCCAGCAGATTGATGGTGACTTGCTCGATCAGCACCGCATCCATGGGGATCATCAGAAATTCCTCGGGGATCTTGACCCGGATGGCGGCATCGGGATAGCGCTTTTTCAGCTTTTCCAAAGCTTCTCCCACCACTTCCTCCACCGGTTCCTCTGTGGTATTGATGCTTAAGCTGTCTCCCTGGATACGAGTGACGGACAGCAGATTTTCCACCATATTCAACAGCCAGTTGGAATCATCGTAGATATTGGTCATGATCGTACGCTGCTCGGTGGAGCTTAGATCGTTCTGACTTTCCAGAAACAGGGAGCTGTTGCCGATGATGCCGGTGAGCGGCGTGCGCAGATCGTGGGAGATGGCGCGCAGTAGATTCGCACGCATCTTTTCCATTTCGGCCTCTGCCAACCGCTTTTCCCGCTCTGCGATCATCTCGGACTGGATGGTCATGTGGGAGGTCATGGTACACAGGATCAGAGTGATCCCGCTCATCAGCAGGAAGGTGATAGGATAGCCGGTCAGTGTGAAATTCAGCTTATAATACGGATAGGTGAACAGATAATTGATCGCTATTACGGAAAAAAGGGTGCAGGCAATGCCGTAGCCGTAGCCCACCGTCCATCTGGCGATGATCACCAGTGCCAGAATGTAGAACAGTGCTACATTGGCATGGTTGTCCGGGACAATATGCTGATATAAAAAAGAGGCAAGTGTGGCGCACAGCATGCAGGCAGCACAGATCAGGATACTGATGGCGTGCCTGGTAAAGGGTGGTTTTAAGCGGAAGCTTTTCCGCGGTGATTTTTTATCGGAAAATGATCGGAACACGGTGTGATCCTCCATGAAATATTGTTAGTTGTTTTGTAAATTTATTATAACTATAGTACCATTACTTTGCAATGCAAGGTGTAAAGAAGTAGTTAAGGATATATGAAAGCCGGAATATTTTCCCCTAAAGCTGTGACAAAAGGCAGGCAGGTATCCTCCGGAAAAGCTAAGACACAAAAAATAGGAACATATACTTTCGTTAGGTTGACATCAGGAAAAACATTAGATTAATATGTAGTTATACTACGAAGAACGCAGAATCGTGAATGCTGCGGCTCGGTCTGGCAAAAGCGCTGCATGGAACTGGTGGGCATTACCGCAAAACAGATTCAGGAAGCAGACAGGACGGAGATTCTGACGGATAAAAAGTGGCGGCGGTCCTGAAAGGGCGGACCGTCTATGTGGACAGGAGAGGAGTAGGTTATGTTTCTGACAGGATTGGCACTATTGCCGGCCATCGCACTGGTGGTATGGATCTATAGACAGGATAAGGTGGAGAAGGAGCCGAGGGGATTATTGCGGAAAATATTCCTGTTTGGTGTATTGTCTGTGATCCCCGCCATGATACTGGAGATCATTCTGGATGAAGTATTTCTGGTATTTATGGATGCAGATACGCTGTGCTACGTGATCCTGGATAATTTTATCGGGGTGGCACTGATCGAGGAACTTTGCAAGATGCAGGCGGCCAAATGGGCGGCATGGAAGCATCCGGCATTTAATTATAAATTCGATGCCATCGTGTACTGCGTGACTTCGGCATTAGGATTTGCAGCCATTGAAAATGTTCTGTATTGTCTGGGCGGTGACATTGGGACGGCAGTGACCAGAGCCCTGTTGTCCGTGCCTTCCCATGCCATCGATGGCGTGATCATGGGATATTTCTTCGGTGTGGCGAAGGAGGCAGAACTTGCAGGCGATAAAAAACGCAGGAAACGCTACCTGAAGCTCAGCGTGTTCATGCCGATGATCGAACACGGTATCTATGATTCCGCATTGTCTCTGGATGCGGACTGGATCTTCGTTTTCTTTTTCCTGTTTGTGATCGTGGTGGATGCCTGGGCCTATAAATTTGTGAAAAAGCAGTCTGGGCAGGACCGGGAGCTGTCTGCATAAAGATTGCGTTAAGAACCCGTGAAAATTTTATAAATTCACGAAAAACGGTAGGATCGGGTCTTTGCTTCATGTTAAGATAAAGAAAACATAAAGAAAGGAAAGACCAATATTGAAGTTATTGAATCCAAAGATCCGGCAAAAATTTGCAGAATCCTTGAAGGCGGTCCTGCCGGTGGTAGGGATCGTGATCGTATTAAGCTTTACCATAGCCCCCATTACCTCCAGTATCCTGCTGTGCTTCCTGGTGGGAGCGGTGATGGTCATGGCCGGTATGATGTTTTTTACTCTGGGTGCGGAGATGTCTATGACCCCCATGGGAGAAAAAGTGGGTGCCAGAATGACCCAGAGTAAAAATATTCTGCTGATCGTAGTGTTATCTTTTCTGTTGGGAGTGGTGATCACCATTTCTGAGCCTGACTTACAGGTGCTGGCGACACAGGTGCCTTCGGTGCCGAACATGACGCTGATTTTGGCAGTCGCGGTGGGGGTTGGAATCTTCCTGGTCATTGCCCTTCTGCGTATGCTGATCGGTGTGGCGCTGCCGCCGCTGTTAACCTTTTTCTACATAGTAGTGTTCGTTCTTGCATTTCTCGTACCGGAGAACTTCCGGGCAGTGGCGTTTGATTCCGGAGGTGTGACCACGGGACCCATGACAGTTCCTTTTATCATGGCTCTTGGTGTCGGTATTGCGTCTATCCGTAATGACCACCATGCGGCGGACGACAGCTTCGGTCTGGTAGCACTTTGCTCCATCGGCCCAATCCTGGCGGTCATGGTGCTGGGGCTGATCTATAAGCCGACCAATGCGGATTACCAGCCGGTGGCGATCCCGGAGATCTCTGATTCCGTGGAACTGGCGCAGCTTTTTGCCCATGGACTGCCAGATTATATGAAAGAGATCGCACTCTCATTACTTCCCATTGTATTGTTTTTTGGTCTGTTCCAGATATTTGCCCTGCGGCTGTCGGGGAAGACGCTGGCGAAGATCCTGATCGGTCTGGTGTATACTTATATCGGTCTGGTACTGTTCCTGACCGGCGCAAATGTGGGCTTTATGCCTGCCGGTAATTACCTCGGTCAGGTCATGGCAGCCAGATCCTACAGGTGGGTACTGGTGCCGGTGGGAGCACTGATCGGTTACTTTATCGTAAAAGCGGAGCCCGCGGTCTATGTACTGAATCATCAGGTAGAGGAGCTGACGGACGGCGCCATTTCGGCCCGCTCTATGGGCGTGAGCCTTTCCGTTGGTGTCTCCTTATCCGTAGCACTGGCGATGATCCGAGTGCTGACGGGGATCCCGATTCTATGGTTTTTGATCCCGGGCTACGGTGTGGCAATCGGACTATCCTTTTTTGTACCGAAGATATTCACAGCGATCGCCTTCGACTCCGGCGGCGTGGCGAGCGGTCCCATGACAGCAACCTTTTTACTGCCGTTAGCGCAGGGTGCCTGTGTGGCGGTGGGCGGCAATTTAGTTGCAGATGCCTTCGGTGTGGTGGCAATGGTAGCCATGACACCGCTGATCACGATCCAGATATTGGGAATGGTATATCAGTTAAAGCAGTCAAAGAGCGGTGCAGGCATATTTGCCGGTGCGGCGGATGCATTTGGTGCTTTGGATGAGAATGCCATCATTGAACTGTAGGAGGTGTGCCCATGAGTGAATTATATATGATGGTCACCATCACCAATCGTCAGCTGACGAGGAAATTCGTGGAATGCTATAAAGAAAACGGCGCACAGGTCGGCAGTGTTACCGTCGGCATGGGAACCGCGGCGAATGAGATATTAGATTATTTCGGACTGGACGGCATGGAGAAGAGCGTATTGTTTCATCTCGTCACAGATGCTGCCTGGCGGCAGATCAAGCCTGCTCTGCGTAAGAAAATGCAGATCGATCTCCCGGGAATGGGAATTGCATTTATCATTCCCGTGAGCAGTGTCGGTGGCAAGAAAGCATTGAATTACCTGACCTGTGGGCAGGAATTCGTAAAAGGAGAGGAGTCCACATTGAAAGAGACGAAGAATGAGCTTCTGGTAGTGATAGCCAATCATGGATATACGGAACTGGTCATGGATGCAGCGAGAGAAGTACATGCGGCGGGCGGTACAGTCATCCATGCCAAGGGCACCGGAACAGAGAATGCACAGCAGTTTTTGGGCGTGACACTGGTGCCGGAAAAAGAAATGTTGTTCATTGTGGTAAAAAGTGAGCAGAAAAATTCCATCATGCGTGCTATAATGGAAAAAGCAGGACTGGAGAGTAAGGCGAAAAGCATCGTATTCTCCCTTCCTGTGACTGATACTGCAGGCATGCGCCTGATGGAGGAGATGGAAGAGACATGACAAAAGGCTTATCCGGGCCGAGAAAGCAGTTCCTGGACGTGCTCCGGGTACTGGCAACCTGTGCAGTGGTGCTGATGCACGTACTGACAGGTGCGACAGACGTGACAGACGCGTCAATAGTGCCGGAATACCGGTCATTATTGTTGTCAGTTATGGATCTGGTGACCTGGTGTGTTCCTATATTTTTATTGATCTCGGGATATTTGTTCCTGAATCCGGAACGCACATTGACTTATCCGGTCATGGTTAAAAAATATTGCAGGAGGATTGCATTGGCGATCCTCCTATTCGGCGTTCCGTATGCAGCGTCCGAGCTGGTGGTGGCGGAGAAAAGCTTCCGGGTCATGATGATCCCGGAGGCACTGAAGATGACCCTGACGGGACATACCTGGTCCCATATGTGGTATCTGTATCTGATATTGTTTTTGTATCTGATCACACCACTTCTGAAAAAAGTGCTGCAGATTCTGCCGGTGTGGAGTGTTGTAGCAGTTATGACAGTGATCTTCTTAGGAAGCAGTGTGGCACCGTTTCTGAATAAGGTACTGGATAGTAACAGTATTCCGGTATTGCCGGATGGCGGTGTGTATTTCCTGTATTATCTTTGTGGATATCTTTTCGCTGTGAGAGAAGTACGTGTGGACAAGGGAAGGAACGTAGGCGGTCAGATGGTGAAGCCCGGAAGTGGTAGAAGAGCCGGAGACAATACGGAATGGGACGGAGAAACACAAAACGTGGAAAGTCAGGCATGGAATGTGTGGCTGATAGCTGCGGCAGTGCTGATAATGGGAATGATCCTCAGCAGGATCCTCGCCGGATTCTCCATCCAGATGGCATACAATTATCCGTTTACAGTATTGCTTGCAGTACTTTTGTTCGCAGCAGGATGGAAAGGGGGACGGGACGGTGCGGATTCTACTGCCCGGGAGAAGGACAGAACACACCGGATCCCCTGGCAGGAGGCGGGAGCCTTGAGCTTCGCCGTATACCTGGTACATCCGGTCTACGTGAACCTGCTGTATAAATTCGTGAAGATCACACCCTTTACAGTGTTGGAACAATGCGGTGTGCAGTCTGTTGCCGCAGGACATGCGGTATTGATTTTGTTGCTGGCTGTATTCTGTCTGGTAGTGCTGGCACTGGCAACGGCGACCGCCTGGGTGTTGCGCAAGATTCCGGTGTTAAGAAAATATGTGTTGTAGAAGAAAGGAGCCTCACGAGGGGGCTCCTTTTTGCGTTGTGCTCGTTATGCGTATCATTTAGTCACGCTGCCAGCGTCCGGAAGCGCCGCAGGGCAGTACCAGACCGCTCTCGGTGACGGGCAGGCCGATCTCTCCGGCTTCCACATGACCGCCGAATTTTTTCGTCAGGGTGGAATTCATCATATAGGACAGCACGGCGGGCTGCAATCCGGTGGTGTAGGAATTGATTAGGAAGAACAGCGCATCATCGGATAAAAGCTGTGCGGTCAGTCCTACGAAATCCCAGATATTATCTTCTATTTTCCAGATCTCGCCCTTGGGACCTCTGCCATAGGAAGGGGGATCCATGATGATGCCGTCGTATTTGTTGCCACGGCGGATCTCACGCTCTACGAACTTCATACAGTCGTCTACCAGCCAGCGGATAGGTGCATCGGCAAGTCCGCTGGCAGCAGCGTTCTCCTTCGCCCAGCCGACCATACCCTTGGATGCATCCACATGGGTCACAGCAGCTCCCGCAGCCGCGGCGGATACAGTAGCACCGCCGGTGTAAGCGAAGAGGTTCAGCACCTTCACGGGTCTGCCTGCCTCATGGATCAGGCCGGAGAACCAGTCCCAGTTCACAGCCTGCTCCGGGAACAGACCGGTATGCTTGAAGCTGAAGGGCTTCAGATGGAAGGTCAGAGGATCAGCCTTACCGGAGGCTTCCTTCTGAAAAGGCAGGGTGTAATGGATCGCCCATTCATCCGGCAGATGGAAGAATTCCCATTCTCCGCCGCCCTTGGCACTTCTGTGGTAATGACCGTTTTTCTGTTTCCATCCCTTATGATCGTGGGGCGTCTTCCAGATGACCTGGGGATCCGGACGCACCAGAATATAATCTCCCCAACGCTCTAACTTTTCTCCACTGGACGTATCCAGCACTTCGTAATCTTTCCAATTATCTGCAATCCACATATAGAAACCTTTCTGTGTGTATATTTGTAACTAACTTTTATTAGGACATAATAAGATATCGGGGTCAAAAGCCCCCGACTTTGATGCCTACGGATTGCTTCGTGCTACGCACTCTCACAATCCAATCCAATATTCGCATATCGTGGGATTATCATCCCACTTTTATGCTCATATCGGGGCGGGTCCTAAGGTCTTTCACCCACCCATGAGCAAGCTCATGTGGGCTTAGACCTTTTGACCCTGGCATCATCATAATATAATACCAGCAAGACTTTTTCAAGGAATACTTGCAGAGAGAGGTTAGATGCTTGAAGAACTGAACGACTTTAAAGGTGGAATGACGGAAAACCACGCCAATGTGCAGCGTTTTGCATATGAATAACATTTGATTTTAGTTATAAAGTGATATATCAAATTAAACTTTCGCGCATTACAGCGATAGCAAACTAATTTGTTGACGATAAGCCATTTCTTGTATATAATAAATCGTATCACTGTATACAATTAAGAAAATGTACAAGAAGAAAAATTTGAGGAGGCTATTATGACAGGAAATACGCTGGGATGGGTAATTGTGGCATTTGTGCTGTATTTACTCATGATGATCGCTATCGGAGCGTTCTATGCAAAGGGAAACAACAATTCCGAAGATTACTTTTTAGGAGGCAGAAAGCTGAACGGCTTCGTCGCTGCATTGTCCGCGCAGGCATCGGATATGAGCGGATGGCTGCTAATGGGACTGCCGGGAGCTATTTACTTAACCGGTGTCGGAGGTGACGGCTGGATCGCCATCGGACTTTTCATCGGCACGACGTTAAACTGGCTGTTCATTGCCACAAAGCTGCGCAGATATACGATCCGCGCCAATAACTCTGTGACACTGCCTACTTATTTTGAAAACAGATTCCATGATGAGAAGAAGGTATTGATGACTGTTTCTTCTATTACTATTGTAGTATTTTTCCTGGTATATTGTGCATCTGCACTTTCTGCCGGCGGTCAGCTGTTTGAGTCTGTGTTCGGTATTGATTATCATGTAGCATTGACCATCGGTGCACTGGTAGTGTTGGTATATACCTTCCTCGGTGGATTTACCGCGGTATGTGTGACAGATTTTATCCAGGGCATGCTGATGTTGGTCGGTATTCTGGCAGTACCTTTATTTGCTTATCATTTTATGACAAGCGGCGATGCTACATTGTCAGCCGGTCTGGAAGCCAGCGGTGCCGACAGTGCTAATTTCCTGAATCTGATGAAGAACGGTGATGGCAGCAACAATATCATTAGCGTGATCTCCGGTCTCGGTTGGGGACTGGGATATTTCGGTATGCCCCACATCCTGGTGAGATTTATGGCAGTCCGGGATGAGAAGGAAATGACCAAGTCCAAGGCTACAGCCATCAGCTGGGTAGCATTATCCCTGGGATTTGCTGTGTTTATCGGTATCCTGGGCAGAGCTTATCTGCCGGAGCTGGTGAATGGCAATAATGAGAAGGTATTTATCGAGATGATCAAGAAGGTATTTACCGTGGAGATGCGGGCTCCGTTCATTGCAGGATTGTTCCTCTGTGGTATCCTGGCAGCGATCATGTCCACGGCGGATTCCCAACTGTTAGTTAGTGCCTCCAGCGTAGCGGAAGATATCTTCAAGGGACTGCTCAAAAAGGATGCGGATGACAAGACCGTTATGAATGTCAGCCGTGTCACGGTACTGGTAGTAGCTGTGCTGGCTTACATCATCGCATGGAATCCGAACAACACCGTCATGGGACTGGTGTCCAACGCGTGGGCAGGTTTAGGTGCCGCATTCGGTCCGCTGGTAGTGATGTCCTTATATTGGAAGAGAACCAATTTCCCCGGAGCGGTAGCCGGGATTGTCACGGGAGCACTTGCCGTTATCATCTGGGATTACATTCCTCTCATGGGGGGACAGACCCTGGGCAAAGCTACCGGATTATATTCCCTGGTAGTTGGTTTCGGGCTGGGACTTATCGCTATCATTGCAGTCAGCCTCGCTACCAAGTCTCCTTCAGAAGAAATGCTGCAGGAGTTCGAGGATGTGAAGGCAAACCGGCTGTAACAGACTGTTGATGAAATAAATATTGACAGACAAAAATACTGATGGACAGCGAAGATATCTGCCTGTCAGTATTTTTATGTATTTGTGCGTACGAGGGTGTAGAGGTCGGATTCAAGCTATCTGTACCCTGAAGAAATCGGACCAGCGGGGCGTAGCAAAAGATTTTGCCAGAATAAGCCCCGGGGATCTCGGACCAGCGGGGCGCAACAAAAGATTTTGCCAGAATAAGCCCTGGGGATCTCGGATCAGTGGGGCTTAGCAAGAGATTTTGTCGGAATAAGCCCCAGCGATTTCGGATCAGCGGGGCGCAGCAAAAGATTTTGCCAGAATAAGCCCCGGGGATCTCGGACCAGCGGGGCGTAGCAAGAGATTTTGTCGGAATAAGCCCCGGTGATCTCGGACCAGCGGGGCGTAGCAAGAGATTTTGTCGGAATAAGCCCCGGGGATCTTGGACCAGCGGGGCGCAACAAGAGATTTTGTCAGAATAAGCCCCGGCGGCATCTGAGAGCATCCAGGGGACGGTTTCATTTATTAAAAAATAATGGGCGATATTATATTGGGCTATATTATATATTATATATTATATATTTAAGAAGAAACTCACAAAAATACAGTGGCAAACCTATGCAAAACAACAAAAATAAATTGTTTTGAAAAAAATACAATTTTTTGAAAAAAAGTCTTGCAATGCCCATAAATTCAATGTATACTAATCCTTGCTGTGGCATGATAGCTGTGAAGCGTGAGGTTGCCGATTCCCAGTAATGGAGATCGGGTTTTCCGTGGAGCGAATGTCAAGTTAGAAAACTGACGGCAAGTCACTGTACCAATTAACATCTGCCTTGAGCAGTAACAACGTGTAAGTTTATGACCGGAGAGAAGAAAGCGTTGCACAAAGGTCGCAGACACACACGGGAAAGTGTACAGTCACCGCTTGTCCGTACAAAAAGTAAGTATTAACTTACAAAAGTGCGAAAAGGAGGCGACTTTTTTTATGGCAAATCAGGTAATGAGAATTACATTGAAAGCTTATGAACATCAGCTTGTTGATGCATCTGCCAAAAAAATCATCGAAACTGTTAAGAAGACCGGAGCTCAGGTGAGTGGTCCCGTGCCTCTTCCTACCAAGAAGGAAGTTGTTACCATTCTGAGAGCAGTACACAAGTACAAGGACTCCAGAGAACAGTTCGAGCAGAGAACTCACAAGAGACTGATCGACATCATGGCTCCTACTCAGAAGACTGTTGATGCTCTTCAGAGACTGGAAATGCCTGCCGGTGTTTACATCGACATCAAGATGAAGAACAACTAATAAGTTTTTCAAAGTAAAGCCAAACAACAAAACCTCTACTTAGACGTAAGAACACAGGGCGATTGATTCGCCGGGGAAATACGCTGTGCGTATTTCTAAGTGTTTCATAGAAACACTTTGGTCCGCTATGTAGAACACAGGAGGTAAAAATGAAGAAAGCAATTTTGACAACAAAAGTTGGAATGACCCAGATCTTCAATGAAGATGGCGTGCTCGTTCCCGTAACCGTGCTTCAGGCTGGTCCCTGCGTGGTTACTCAGGTAAAGACCGTGGAGAATGACGGCTACAGTGCTGTACAGGTAGGCTTCGTTGACAAGAAGGATAAGGTTGTTAACAAGGATGCCAGCGGCAAGAAGCAGATCGTACACAGACATGGTGTTAACAAAGCAGAGCAGGGCCACTTCAAGAAGGCTGGCGTAAGCTCCAAGAGATATGTAAGAGAGTTCAAGTTTGAGAACGCTGAGGAGTACACCCTTGGTGCAGAGATCAAAGCTGACATCTTCGCTGCAGGCGATAAGGTAGACGCTTCCGCAATCTCCAAAGGTAAGGGCTTCCAGGGCGCAATCAAGAGATTTGGACAGCACAGAGGACCTATGGCTCATGGTTCCAAGTTCCATCGTCATCAGGGTTCCAATGGTGCATGTTCCTCCCCTAGCCGTGTATTCAAGGGCAAGGGAATGCCTGGACATATGGGTTGTGTAAAGGTAACTGTTCAGAATCTTGAGGTCGTAAGAGTAGATGCTGAGAAGAATCTGCTTCTGGTAAAGGGCGCAGTTCCCGGACCTAAGAAAGCTTTAGTAACCATCAAAGAGACCGTTAAGGTTGAGGCATAGTTTAGGACGAAAGGAGGACCAATCAGATGGCAAACGTATCTGTTTACAATATGGAAGGCAAAGAAGTTGGTACAATCGAATTAAACGATGCAGTGTTTGGTGTTGAAGTGAACGAGCACCTGGTACACATGGCAGTTGTACAGCAGCTTGCAAATAATCGTCAGGGAACTCAGAAAGCAAAGACCCGTTCTGAGGTATCCGGTGGCGGAAGAAAGCCCTGGAGACAGAAGGGAACCGGTCATGCAAGACAGGGTTCAAC
>NZ_JBOKRY010000031.1:0-33561 GCF_051972595.1 Simiaoa sp.
TTGCAGTTGGCGTTGCTGTCGGTGTTGCAGTTGGCGTTGCCGTAGGTGTTGCAGTTGGCGTTGCCGTTGGTGTTGCAGTTGGTGTTGCAGTTGGCGTTGCCGTTGGTGTTGCAGTTGGTGTTGCTGTTGGTGTTGCAGTTGGCGTTGCTGTCGGTGTTGCAGTTGGCGTTGCCGTAGGTGTTGCAGTGGGTGTTGCAGTTGGCGTTGCCGTTGGTGTTGCAGTTGGTGTTGCCGTTGGTGTAGGCGTCGGCGTCACGGTCGGTGTCGGTGTTTTTATAGGTCTGGGCTCTCCCTTCAGTCCTGGATAATGCACTTCATTTCCCTGCACAAAAGTCTTTGCAACCACAGAACCAACTACCATAGCCCACCCATTGCTGAAATCAGCATTCGGCGCCAGAATTCTTCCAAACACAGATTGATTCAAAACCAGATTTCCGCTACTCTGTCCCAAATTCCAAATAATATTTGCTGCCCATCCCTGATGTGCATAACCACCATCTGCAGCCATATTTGCGCAATCTATATTTGTCCAGTTACCAAGGCAATTAATAATTACAAGTTTGCCTTCCTGCGCATCTTTCAGTACAGTGGCAACCTCTGTCTCTGTCAATCTTCCTTCAACATTGATTACAGTTACTGTTTCGGAAGATGTCATATTGTAGTAATTCTGTGAATCTGCTACTGCCTGTGCAAGTGCATTATCTACTGCTGTACTGACAGCTCCCGTTTCACAAACACTGATAGGTTCCGTATTACTAATAGTTCCTACCGTAAACCAAAAATCCTCTTTACCAGTCTCTTTTACTACAAGATTAACATTTCCACCATTATTTTCATTATATTTAGGCACAAAAGTTTTATCGGTATTGGCAGGCATTTCAATTACCAAAGAGGCCTTTCCATCATACCCGCCATTTCCCACTGTCAGCATAGCTTCTGATATCTGACCGATATAATTCACACTGGGTCTGTAGAAATCAACACAATTCCGCAGATTAGCGACTAAACCGCCGCCTTCCAGATGGCCTCCGGTATATTCCTGTGCAACAACAGCAAATTCTTCATAATTCAAAGTACCTACTGTTATCAGGTTTACTGTCTCATTTGCTTCCGCACTTAAATTCATTGTCAGCGGCATGATAAGACCTGCACCTGCTGCCACTTCCGGTGTAGCCACCGCCGTTGCTTCCGGTTCTGCCGCCATCGTTGCTTCCGGTGTCACCTCCGGATCAGCTACTGTATTTTCTTCCACATCAATATTCTCTCCGGATGCAGAGTCTTCCCCAACTGTTGCCTCTACCGCAACCAATTCCTCTGCCTGTACCGTAAGTGTTCCGTTCCCCGCAACGGTTCCCATTACCAGCGCTGCCACCAGAACCTTTACTAATTTTTCCTTCACATACTTGCTAAGTCTGCTCATCTGATTTCTCCCTCAATGAAATCCCATGTCTTCGTTCCAAAACGTACTCAAACGTTTTCGTTCCTCTTTACATCTATTAAGACTATGGATCTCATAAAAAGGGTTCAGATTTTTTACTAAAATTGTGATTTATTGCTTATTTTTGTTCTCTGGTTGTCTTTTTGAAGGCTCACAAGGGGCACACAGTCTTAATTATTGACCGTTTCCGTTAATACTCCATGTAACAGGGCACGCTTCTTGGTACCGGCAGAACCGTAGCAGGTGGACAGCGACACAATGTTCCCCCTGGCACTTAAGTCCACATCCGAGGCATACAGGGAATGCTCTGTCGCCCACTGCACGTAATCATCATAGGAAGCATCCGAGGTAAAGGTTGCGAAGCGGTCGCTGGTGCTTCTGGTCTCGTAATAAGCAAAGATTTCATAAATATAGACCTTATCTTCCGTATAGATATAGAAATACGGGTTCTCCCCGCAGCTTACGGTCCCCTTCAACAGATTTTTAAAACTACCGAACATGCTCTCATCCCGCATATTATGTCCGAAGACGAAGGTGTTCCGGTCCGACCAGTCCGCCGAAGCCTCACAATCCATGAAAATGCATCCGGCATTTACACTTTCTCCCTCAAAAGAGTGCTTCAGATAATAATTGTTGTCCTCGCCCTGTACCACCGGATAGCTGATGTCAAGTGCCGGAAAATAAAGCCAGCCTCTGAAATCCGGGTTGGTCTTCTTGAGATTTGCAAAATCAATCTGCAGATCGGGGTAGTTTTTCACCTGTACTTCTTCTGTCTCCTCCACCTTGGGCTCTTCTACCACTACCTCCTGCCTGATGGCATCATATTCGCTTTTCGCCTTTTGCTCCGACAGATAGGAATACAGACTCATTCCTCCGGTGATCAGAACTGCAGCCGCCAGTATTGCGGTAATGGCATTTTCCACTTTTTTATTCTTCATGCTTGTCCCCTTTTTTCCGTTTTTTGCATCTGTCTGAATTTACTAATGATTATAACTTATTTTTAAGTAATCGTCTTTACGAAAAACTCATTTTTTGATATTTTTAAGTTGTGATTATAAAACTATTGGGGGAATTATATCTTATGATACATTTTTTTGCTATCCTTTCACTGCTTCTGTGCGGTGTCTGCTATACCGGCTTCCAAAAAGAGGAAGACAAACATAATACCCAAAACATTACCCGGTTCGTCTGGATCATTTTCGGGGCTGCCCTGCTGCTTCGTCTGATCCTTGCTTATACCACCCACGGTTTCGGCAATGATATTGCCTGTTTTGCTGCGTGGGCTGACCGGATCTTCACCGTAGGTCCCGGGGCATTCTATTCCGCGGAGACTTTTACCGATTATCCGCCTGGATTCATGTATGTCCTGTATCTCATCGGGGCGCTGCGTTCCCTGCTTGGGATCCCTTATTATTCCAGCCTGCATATCATGCTGTTAAAGCTGCCTGCTATTCTGTGCGACATGGCCTGCGGCTATCTGCTCTACAAAGAGGCGACAAAAAGACTGCATTTTTCCGAAATGCAATCTGTATGTGTAGCTTGTGCTTACTTGTTCCAGCCGGCAATCATCCTGAATTCTTCCTGCTGGGGGCAGGTGGATTCCGTTCACACCCTGGTGGTGATCCTGATGTGCCTGTTTCTTATGGACGGCAAAATGCTTCCGGCTTATGCGGTCTACGGTATTGGAGTTCTGTTAAAGCCGCAGACACTGATCTTCACTCCCGTCCTTCTGGTCGGCATTTTGGATCATGTATTTTTGCAGGATTTTTCCTGGAGGAAATTCTTTTATAATCTGTGCGGCGGTCTGGCTATGATCTGCGGCATGCTTCTGTTGTGCGCCCCCTTCGGACTGAATGCCGCGATCTCACAGTACACTTCCACGTTGGGTTCCTATGAATATGCGGCGGTTAATGCCTATAATTTCTGGGGGCTGTTAGGCATGAACTGGATGGACCAGAACACGATCTTTCTGTTCCTTCCCTGCCGAACCTGGGGATCCATTGCCATTGTGCTGATCGTTCTTTTTACTTTTCTGATTGCCTTGCGTTGCCGAAAAGAGCCTTCACGCTATTTTTGCCTTGGTGCTTTTATCATTCTGACTATGTTCCTGTTTTCTGTCAGAATGCACGAACGCTATATGTATCCGGGACTTGCACTGCTGCTGTTCTGCTGTCTGTATAAACCCGCCGGCTCCCTGTGGAAATGTTATG
This sequence comes from Simiaoa sp., assembly GCF_051972595.1. Lineage (NCBI taxonomy): Bacteria > Bacillati > Bacillota > Clostridia > Lachnospirales > Lachnospiraceae > Simiaoa > Simiaoa sp. Next base: position 3,649 of record NZ_JBOKRY010000031.1, read on the forward strand.
CAGGCTTCGCCGCGCTGCATTTCTACAACACTGCCAACGTGCTGTACCATTACGATCCGCAGAACTATGACCGCAAGGCCCCCATAATTCTGCTGGTATCCGCAGGCATGTTATATTGTCTGTATGATTTCTACAAAATCATCTGGAAATATTATGTCCATGGAGAAGCGGTACCTATTGTCACTGGCGTAAGAAGGCATGCCGGAGCAAAACGCAGTTCTTCTACAGCCTCCGGTACCGGACTGAGGCAGCTGTTCCGGGAACATTTTCTGTCTCCCTTAGAGCCCACGCCTTCCGAAAAACGTCTGCGTCTCACGAGAGCAGACCTGTGTCTGTTGCTGGCGATCTGTGCTCTCTACAGCTTTTTTACGCTCTATGACCTGGGTGACCGCAAGGCTCCCGAGACAACCTACGATATGACACAGAATCAGGTCATCGAACTGGAATTTCCGGAAAATACAGTTCCCGTCACCCTGGCAAGTTACATCGCGCCCTGGCATCAGCGGCATTTTACGGCTGAAGTCCGTAGCTCAAAGGCGGAGGACTGGACGTATCTGGGCGAGATCATTCTGAACAATGTCTTCACCTGGCAGGATGTGTCCCTGGAAGATCTGACGCAGACAGCAGGCGTAACAGACGCCCGTTACTTACGTCTCACACTGACCGATACGGATGCGTCTCTGATCGAGCTGGTCTTCACCGATGCGGACGGTGAAATCCTACGCCCTGTGAATGCCTCTGCTTACGAGACTTTGTTCGATGAGAGCGGTTGCTACCCGGAACGCTATTCTTTCCGTAACAGCATGTATTTCGATGAGATCTATCATGCCCGTACGGCTTATGAATTCCTCCACGGGCTGCCCACTTATGAAAATACGCATCCGCCTTTGGGCAAAATTCTGATCTCTGTGGGTATCGCTATTTTCGGGATGAATCCCTTCGGCTGGCGGATCATGGGTACTTTATTTGGCATCGCCATGCTGCCGTTCCTCTATCTGTTGGGGAAGAAAATGACTGGTAATACTCCCGCGGCGGCTCTCGCCTGCTTCCTGTTTGCCTTTGATTTTATGCATTTTACACAGACGAGAATTGCAACGATCGATGTCTATATCACGTTCTTCGTGATTGCCATGTATTATTTTATGTGTAGCTATTGCAGCATGAGTTTCTATGACACGCCACTACACAAGACCTTCATTCCATTAGGATTATGTGGTGTCTGCATGGGGCTTGGCATTGCCAGCAAATGGACCGGTGTCTATGCCGGATGTGGTCTGGCACTGCTGTTTTTCGCGCACTTGCTGCGGCGCTACCGGGAATACCTTTACGCCAAAGCACATCCCGGCAAAAGCACAAACGGTATCGATCATAAATACATAGTGAAGAATTTCCCTAACTATACGATCAAGACCATTGATTTCTGTCTGACCTTTTTCGTATTGATCCCGGTAGTGATCTACCTGCTGTCCTACCTGCCTTTTGTAGACAATTCTCATCCGGGATTGTTTGACCGTATGCTGGCAAACCAGACTTCCATGTTCAACTACCACAGTGGCCTGGAGGCGACACATCCCTACTCTTCCTCCTGGTATGAGTGGCCCACCATAGTCCGTCCGATCTGGTACTATTCCGGATATCTGACCGATGCAGTCAAAGAGGGGATCAGTGCTTTCGGCAATCCTGTTGTATGGTGGATCGGTATTCCGGCATTTATTTACATCCTGTACCTGTTAATTCGCAATAATGCGTTTCTTTGTTCTCTGGCAGGACACACAAAAACAGAGAGCTCCACAAATACTGCGATTACCCTGTCCCGCAGAGAATATGCAGCAGCTGCTTTCCTGGCAGTCGGCTACCTGGCGCAGTACCTGCCCTGGTTCTTCGTCACCAGGATCACTTTCATCTACCACTATTTCCCCAGTGTTCCTTTTGTAGTGCTGATGATCGTATACAGTCTGATGCAGTGGAAGAAGCATATGTCTGACCGCACCTTCGTCATAGTCTGCTGCGCTTATGCCGCGGTGGCGTTTGCCCTGTTCCTGCTGTTCTATCCGGTATTGTCCGGGCAGCCGGTGGATGTGGATTTTGTAATAAAATACTTACGTTGGAGACCGACCTGGGTATTAATCTCTGGTTAAGAGGGAGATATCACATGAATAGGATAAAATTTAATTTATTTCAACTTGCCGCTATGATTGGAAGCATCCTTTTTCTGTTTTTAACCGGAAGTCTGCTGCTCCATAATCCTTCTTTTTCTACTTGGGGCAGTGCTCTTGTTTTCCTGTGTTTCCTGCTTTACTTTCTTCACAGGACTCATGGAAAAGAAGCTTTCTGCGACAAAATATATCCGTATTGCCTGATCGGATTTGTCATACTGTTTGGAATCTTTCAGTTTTCCCGGATCGAAGAATTACGTTTCCAGCCCAGCTTTGATCTGGATGCCATCTATGGCGGTGCCATTCAATGGCTGGAAACCGGAAGTTTTCCGAATTACTATGACTATTTTGACTGGTTTCCCAATAACCTGGGCGGTCTTATGTTTCTCTATGTGCTATTTCGAATTGGCACCGTATTTACCGGAGATTACTTTCTGATTGCGGCATATGGCAACGGACTTTTACTGCTTCTAACACTTGTTATTGCCAGCCTCACGACACGTAAATTATTCGGAAGCCGCCACGGTTTGTTGACTTTACTGATCAGCATATGTTTTCTGCCGTTTTCCTTTATGGCTGACGCCTTTTATACAGACTCTCTGTCTCTGCTTTTTCCGATTTTCCTGTTTTATCTGTCTCTGTTTACGGATGTTCCGGATTGGAAGAAAAAGATTGCCATATATCTACTGTCGGGACTTACTGCCACGATCGGCATTTTTATCAAACCTACTGTCTGCATCATGGTGATTGCTATTATACTGTCTTTTCTTTTTCAGAAAAAATGGAAGAAAGCAGGCGGATATGTGCTGAGTGTCAGTCTGATCTATCTCGTGGTTTCGCTGATTTTTCACAATTACATGTACTCCGTCCATCTGGACTCTGGTCTGGCTGTCATTAAGAATACGCCTTCCCTGCACTGGATCATGATGGGGCTTACCGGAAACGGAGGATACAATCCGGCAGATTATGAATTCACACGTTCCTTCCAAAACCCTGCCTTGCGAAATCAGGCGCTTTGGAGCGAGATTGGAAACCGTATCTCCGAAAACGGTCTTACCGGTATGCTTGCCCTTTATGCAAGAAAGCTTTATCGCTGTTTCGGAGATGGCACTTTGGCACTTTCTGATTTTTTGGATGACAGTCCCGTTCATTCTTCCTGGCTTCATTCTTTTATTTTATACAGTGGGGAAAAATATCATTCTTATCAGGCTGTCTGCAATATGGTTTTCTATGCATTGCTTGTGCTGCTGGTAATTGCTGCCATGAATTGTATTCGCAGGACCGCATCACCATCTTCTGTTACCTCTGACACCCTTGTATCGGATCCGATCACCGCTTTGCAGGCGCCTTTGTTGGCTATTATCGGCATCACCGTGTTCCTTATGCATTGGGAAACAAGTGCACGCTACATCACCAACTATGTTCCGGTCCTACTGATTGTTTCCGTTTACGGAATAGAATGTTTACATGAAAGTATTGTTCTTTCCTCTGTAAAAAAACGGATTATCTCTTTTGTGGAACGTTACCCGGAAGAAATAAAAATCTTTTGTGCTGCTATTGGTTTTCGTATTATATTCTATCTGTTTTCCATAGTTGTTATGGCGGTCATGGGCGATTATTCCGGCGGAATCACTTTTTCGGATTTTCTGGAGGTATGGAAACGCTGGGATTCACAGCATTACCTTAATATTGCCGAGAATGGCTATGCGGGTGCCATAGAAAACGGAGAACATATTTTTTTGGTGTTTTATCCGCTACTGCCGTGGCTTTTGCGCTGGCTTGGTTTTTTCTTCCACGACATGCGCTTCTGCGGAATTTTACTTTCAACCATATGCTATGGAATCGGCTGTATCTTTTTATATAAAAATGCAAAAACAGAGTTTAATAAGCAAGCCGCACTGACCGCTACATTGGCCATCAGCGTCTTCCCCTTCGGATTCTTTTTCGGCTCCATTATGACAGAGTCCCTGTTCCTCGCCATTGCTTCTGCCTTTCTTTACTATGTGAGGCAGCATAAATGGTCTATGGTTGCCATCCTCGGTTTTCTCGCCTGTCTGACAAAGGTACAGGGACTGCTTTTGGCATTTGCCGTGCTGGTGGAACTATTTTATTCTGAAGGTGGAGTTACCCTGCTCCGCGGCAAAAAATGGAGAGATTTCCTGCACAAGGTGCTTCTCCCCGGTTGTCAGGCTGCTGTCATGCTGTTTGGCTTTGTCGTATATCTTCTGATCAATTATCAGGTAGAGGGGGATCCTTTCCGTTTCCTGTATTATCAGTCCAATCACTGGTACAACGGATTTGCTCCGATCTGGACAACGCTGCACTATATCATTCAAAACGCCATCACCGGCTGGTACACCTCCACCGGTATGTGCCTATGGTTACCGGAACTCGTGTTGTTTTTTGTCTATATCGCAGGTATCATTTATGGTTTCCGCAGGAAAATGCGTCCCATGTACCTCGCCTACCTGATTGCCTTTTTCCTGCTGACCTACTCCTCGAGCTGGCTGATCAGTGCCGGACGCTATACCCTGTCTGCCCTGCCACTGTTTCTGCTTGAAGGTGATTGGCTGCAACGTCATGAAAAACTCAAATTCCTCATATTACTGCTTTCATCCATGCTTATGATGCTGTATTTTGTGGGATATTTCAGTTGGAAACAGATCATGTAAAAACCGACTCCCTCAGACACAGACAGCGCATATCCATAAAAAAACAGTGCCCGGATCATATCTTTCATGATCCGGGCACTGTTCTCTATAATCTTGGGAATATCCTTAGCCTTCGGCGATGGCATGACCGGTGTACAGCTGGTAATATCTGCCCTTCTGAGCGATAAGTTCGTCATGACTGCCTCTCTCGATGATGCGTCCCTGTTCCAGGACCATAATACAGTCACTGTTTTTAACAGTAGAGAGTCTGTGGGCGATGACAAAGGTGGTTCTGCCCTTCATCAGCTTATCCATGCCGTCCTGTACAATCTTCTCAGTACGGGTATCGATGGAGCTGGTAGCCTCATCCAGAATCAGTACCGGCGGATCCGCTACTGCGGCTCTGGCAATAGACAGAAGCTGTCTCTGTCCCTGGCTTAAGTTCGCGCCGTCACCGGTGAGGACTGTGTTGTAGCCATCCGGAAGCTGACGGATAAAGGTATCCGCATTCGCTAACTTCGCTGCTGCGATAACTTCCTCGTCGGTAGCATCCAGCTTACCGAAACGAATATTGTCCATTACGGTAGCAGTGAACAGATGGGTATCCTGCAGTACGATACCTAAGGATTTTCTCAGATCCGCTTTCTTGATCTTGTTAATATTAATGCCGTCGTAACGGATCTTACCATCCTGAATATCATAGAAACGGTTGATCAGATTCGTGATCGTGGTCTTACCGGCGCCGGTGGATCCTACAAATGCGATCTTCTGACCGGGCTTTGCATACATCTCGATGTTATGCAGAACGATCTTGTCGTCGTTGTAGCCAAAATCCACATCGTCGAATACCACTTCACCCTGTAATTCAATATAATCTACCGTACCGTCTGCCTGGTGTACATGCTTCCATGCCCACATACCGGTTCTCTCGGGACACTCTACGATCTTGCCGTCTACCTTTTTCGCACGTACCAGCGTTACATAGCCTTCGTCGGCCTCTACTTTTTCATCCAGCAGATCAAAAACTCTCTTGGCACCTGCCTGTGCCATGACGATACTGTTCAACTGCTGGCTGACCTGACTGATCGGCATGTTGAAGCTTTTGTTAAAGGTTAAGAAGCTGGCCAGCTTACCTAAGGTCAATCCTGCGAAACCGCCCAGTGCCATGGCACCGCCGACGATAGCACATACCACATAGCTTAAGTTACCCAGCTGTGCATTGATAGGTCCCATCAGGTTAGCAAACTTATTTGCATTATAAGCACTTTCGCACAACTCGTCGTTCAACTTTTTGAACTCTTCCAGGCTCTTGTCTTCGTGACAAAATACCTTGACTACCTTCTGGCCTTCCATCATTTCTTCGATATAGCCATTCACGGTACCGATATTCTTCTGCTGCTTTACGAAATATTTTCCGCTTAAGCCTGCAACTTTACCTGTGACAAACATCATCAGTGCCACCATGATCAGACTGACTGCTGTCAGCGGGATACTCAGTACCAGCATACTTCCCAGCGTACCCACTACAGTAATAAAACTGGAAAATACCTGCGGGATACTCTGGCTGATCATCTGACGCAGAGTATCAATATCATTGGTGTAGATGGACATGATATCACCATGGGAATGGGTATCAAAATACTTGATCGGCAGCTTCTCCATGTGTTCAAACAGATCATCACGGAGACTCTTCAATGTTCCCTGCGTTATCGTCACCATGATACGGTTGTAAGCATACGTAGCCGCTACACCCACCAGATAAAAGCCTGCCACACGGATAATTTCCCGGAACAGATTGCCAAAGTCCGGAGTCTCCTGTCCGATCATGGGCAGGATATAGTCATCGATCAGCCTCTGCATGAACAGAGTACCCTGAATACTTGCCACAACACTCAGTACGATACAGATCAATACAAAAATGAAGTGAATGCCGTAGTTTTTGAAAATATACGCCATCAGTCGCTTAAATATTTTTCCCGGATTGTCAACGCGCGTACCGCCCTGCATTCTTCTGCCGGGTCCACGCATTCCGCCGCCCATAGGTCCTGGCATTATGACTCACCTCCATTCTCATCAAAGTCGCCGCCACCCGTCTGGGTCTGGGCTTCATATACTTCTTTATAAATGTTATTGGTACGAAGCAGTTCTTCATGGGATGCAAACGCATCGATCCTGCCGTTATCCATTACGATGATGCGGTCCGCATCCTGAATGCTGGAGATACGCTGTGCGATGATGATCTTCGTCGTACCGGGGATCTCCGTGGCAAATGCCTTGCGGATCTTCGCATCGGTAGCAGTATCCACGGCACTGGTGGAATCATCCAGGATCAGTACCTTCGGCTTTTTCAGCAGTGCTCTGGCAATACACAGTCTCTGCTTCTGTCCGCCAGATACGTTACTTCCGCCCTGCTCAATATAAGTATTGTATTTTCCAGGCATCTTTTCAATAAATTCATCGGCGCATGCCAGACGGCAGGCACGGATGCATTCCTCTTCGGTGGCGTTCTCGTCGCCCCAACGGAGGTTCTCCAAGATTGTACCGGAGAACAGCACGTTTTTCTGCAATACCACGGATACCTCATTACGTAAGGTTTCCAGATCGTAGGTTCTGACATCCTTGCCGCCGACATAAACGGTACCCTCAGTGACATCATACAGACGGCTGATGAGGTTCACCAGACTGGTCTTAGAGCTTCCGGTACCACCCAGAATACCGATGGTTTCTCCCGCCTTGATCTCGAAGTTCAGATCATCCAGCACCGGCTTTTCACTCTGCTTGTTGTAACGGAAGGTCACATGATCAAAACGGATGCTTCCGTCGGTTACATCGTAGTCAGGCTGTTCGGGGTTGGTGATGTCCGCCTTTTCATTTAATACTTCCGCGATACGCTTTCCGCTGGCAGCACTCATGGTCATCATAACGAAGATCATGGCTAACATCATCAGGTTCATCAGAATGGTCATGCAGTAGGTCAGCAGACTCATCAGTTCACCGGTGGTTAACTGGCTGGCAACGATCATATGGGCACCCAGCCAGCTGATTCCGAGAATACAGCCATATACGGTAAACTGCATGACGGGCCAAATGGTGACCATGGTACACTCTGCCTTTTTGAACATCTTGTAAATGTTGTAGCTCGCTTTGTGGAACTTGTCGATCTCATAGTCCTCGCGCACATAAGCTTTTACCACGCGCTGTGCTGCTACGTTCTCCTGTACGCTGGCATTTAATTCATCGTATTTTTTGAAGACTTCGCTGAAATATTTGGACACTTTCCGCATAATGAAGATCATGATGACACCTAAAAATACGACTGCCACCAGATAAATGCTTGCCACTTTCGCGTTGATCAAAAACGCCATCAGCATGGCGCAGATCAGGCTGACCGGTGCACGGAAGCACATACGTAACAGCATCTGATATGCATTCTGCACGTTGGTCACATCCGTAGTCATACGGGTGACCAGTCCTGCGGTGGAGAACTTATCAATGTTGGAGAAAGAGAAGGTCTGAATATTCTCATACATGGCTTCTCTTAAGTTTCTGGCAAATCCGGTGGATGCCTTCGCACCGTATTTACCACCCATGACACCGGCGAACAATCCGACAATGGCTGCCAGGATCATATAACAACCGATGATAAAAATATGTTTCATATCTCCCGCCTGCACACCGTCATCAATGATGGATGCCATCAGGAGCGGAATCACCATTTCCATGGCTACTTCCAGGATCATGAATATGGGAGTGACGATCGAAGCACTCTTATATTCCTTGATCTGTCTGGCTAATGTTTTAATCATAGCTGATTTCCTTTCTGCTTTTCTTCTTAAATTATTTCTATCTAATTTCCTCGTTATTTCTTTACTGCTTCTTTTTTATTTCTTGGCTGCTTCTTTTTTATTTCTTGGCTGCTTCTTTGCTGTTTCTGATTTTTCTACTCTGATAAATGCTCGGTGATCTGCCTGTTGGGAGCATCCGTTAACGTTACACTCTCCGTCCATTCCCAGATTCTGCATCATTTTATCCAGAATACACAAAAATGTTGCCTTTTCCTCTTCTGTCAGCCCTGCTTCCAGTTCCCGGTTAAAAATCCGGATCTGCTCTTCGATCAGATTATGATGCTCGACCGCTTTCTCTGTCAGAAGAATCCTTTTTAATCTGGCATCCTCCGTCGATGCTACCCGGACGAGATATCCCTTCTGCTCCAGGCTCTGAAGCATCACCGTCGCTGTGGATCTACGGATTCTGAACTCCTTCTCCACATCCTTTTGATAGACATCTCCCTGTCGGCTTTTGTGGTACAAATATCCCAGAAGCGGTCCCTGCATTCCGTTCAGTTCATGACCATCCTGCTGGGCAAAAATTGCTTCCATCTTCCGACGGATCATATTGTTGGCGGCCTTGATCTCGAATCCAAGCTGACGATTCGTCAGTACATCTTTCTCGTCCATTCTGCCTCCTTTATTTTCTATATACTTCAAACCATAAACTGCTGAAATCAGCTTCTGCATTTTAGCATAGCATGAAAAGACGTACATTCCATGTTATTTTGCAAAAAATGTTAGATAGCTAACTTTTTTGTTAGCCATCTAACATTATAACGCAATCTATTCTCTTTGCAAGAAAAAAAATATAAACTTTATATAAATTGCTATTAGTCCTTTACAATTCTCGCTTTATCTGATTATGTATCTGTCTTCTATAACTATTTCTTTTATTTTCTATATTTTCTCAAAGGAGGAGTTTCTTATGTCTTTATTTTTTTCCGATTTTATTCATACCAGAACTGATCTTACACAGAAAATCTCTGATATCCAACAGCAGTTGAATCATATTTTCTGCGGTAACTTCCTTACATGTTTTGTTCAAATGTCATTATTTCAATTTTCGTGGGTCTATACAGATTTTTTCTCTTCTGAGTTCCATTTTTTTCACTTTTTAATCGTCTTATTTTGTTAAATGGGTCTATACAGAAAAAATACTCCTCCAGATACTCATTTTTACAAAATCAAGTATCCCTGACTATATTTTTTCTGCATAGACCCATATGCTTCAAATTATAAAATTTATTTGCCCTCTTGAGTATCTCAGAACAACATTTTTCTGTATAGACCCATAATAATTATCTGCCGGGCTATCATGCCGCTCATATTTTACGGTGTCCTATCACAGGAAATCATTTTAACAATGGATTGTGTCATCCCGGAATTTACACTCAATCCTCCAGTACCCGATTCAGTACTTCATCCTCTAACACCAGTTTTTTCGCGGCTTCGCGGTACTTTTCCTCATGAAGGTAGGTATGGCGGTGGGGCTTGATTGTGGGAGCCATGTCGATGGCTTTGAGGAAATCGGATTTCTTCATATGTAAAGTTTCCACATAATCCCAGAAACCGGTATCCTGAAGCACTGTGCTGACACGAATATAACGGTGATCCTGTACCTTTGCCATAATGTAGGTGGCAATACCTACCTGAATACCATGTAACTGCGGTACTTCCAGAATCTTATCCAGCGCATGAGAGATCAGATGCTCACTGCCGCTGGTGGGAGCACTGCTTCCGGCGATCTCGTTGGCGATACCACTCATAGCCAGGGAATCCAACAGTTCTTTTAAGAACAATTCATCCTTGATGCTCTCATAAGGAGTGCGGACGAAACTGTTCACCGCTTTCTTCGCAATCATGACTGCAAAATCATTCACTTCGCCGCAGCCTGCCTTCTCTTCAAAGATCCAGTCGTAGAGTGCTGTGATCTTGGAGATCATATCGCCGATGCCGGAGTAGATGAACTTCTCCGGAGCGGTACGGATCACCTGAGTGTCCACAATGATACCATATGCCAGTCTGGCGGGAACGCTGGTTCTCTTCCCCTGCACCAGAAGGGATGCGCTGGCGCTGGAAAAGCCGTCACTGGAGCTGGAGGTCGGCACACTGATGAACGGGAGATTCCGCAAAAACGCCGCATATTTTCCGGCATCAATGACCTTGCCGCCGCCGATGGAGATCACCGCCTTCGCCTTATTCGGAATGGCAAACGCCAGCGTGATGATGTCGTCAATATCCACCGTATCCAGTTCATTATATTCTAAGACATTCACCTTAGCTTCCTTCAGGGAATTCATCACCAGTTCCCCGAACATGTCAATCAGTCCGTTGCCGAAAAATAATACGACCTGGTCCAGATTCTCCGCCTTCAAATAACCGCCGATTTTGCCTAATGTCCCGTTTCCGATCTTTAAAATGGACGGAATCGCCATCTCTTTTCCTATCTGCATGGTAACCTCTCCTTATGAATGATGTATTTATATGATGCCAGGGTCAAAAGGTCTAAGCCCATATGAGCTTGCTCATAAGTGGGTGAAAGACCTTTTGACCCCGACATCATTTATATTCTTTACATAGAAACATTGACTTACTGATAATTTCTTTTTTTAATATAACATTGCAATGTCAGATTGTAAATAAAATGTCAGCTTCTATATCTTTCTCTCTCACCCGGCACTGATTCCGAACATCTGCAACACCCATAAAAAAAGTCCCAACACCCAGCTGGAAAAAATCCCATACAATATTACCGGTCCGGCGATAGTGAAGATTTTGCAGCCGATACCGAATACCTGTCCTTCCTTCCGGTATTCCACCGCGGGCGCCGTCACAGAATTGGCGAATCCGGTGATTGGCACCAGAGCTCCGGCACCTCCCCATTTGGCAATCTTTGGATAAATGTGAAGTGCGGTGAGCACCACCGATACGAACACCAAAATTAAGGAGCACCAGCTGCCGGAGGTCTGTGGATCCATCCCCATCACATTTCCGGTATAATTCAGGATCCCCTGCCCGATGCAGCAGATGATGCCTCCGGTCAGGAAAGCTTTGCCCATCTGTGCCCACAGATTATGGGTGGGGGTGACGCTTTTTACATACTGTTCGTACTCCTGCTTCTCTTGTGCATCCGGTTGTACCGAATCTTTCGACATATGCGGCGTTTCCATTCTGTTCCTCCTGATCTGTCCTCATTTATGATCCTGATAACAGAATACCCTGATCTTGTATTTTTATGCTGATTTTCATTTATTTTTCCGATACTTTTTTCCGACACCTGCGTAATTGTCGAAAATGGTGCGCATATCCTCCGGATCACCTTCTGCATATACGGTAAGTCGACCACTTCCATCCAATACGCCGCGCTTCCTGGAATTTTCTCGGATGTAAACAGTTACAGTGTTTGACTGCTCTGTTTTTTCATGTAATAATAAAATCTGTAAGTACATTATGCACTCTGCGCTCTATGAGGGAGGTCTTTATGAAAAGAAATACAAAACAAAAATGGCGGACACTACTGTGTCTGTTAATGATTCCCGTATTCCTTACGGGGTGCCGCGTCCGGACGACTCCGATAGGAGTATTTGCACAGCTTCTGTCCTATGCGGAAAATGCCGGAAGCAGTTCATCACAATCGTCTCATCACGGCACTTATCATCAGGAGCCGGATGCCACTCCGATGCCCCAGGTAGATTATGGCAGTCTGGATTCTGTGGGGACAGTAGAAACGGTCATGATCTATATGGTAGGCTCCGATCTGGAATCTTATTACGGTAATGCCAGCCTGGACATGAATGAAATGGAAGCCGCCGGTGTGGACACGGCTCACAATAATGTCATCGTCTATGCGGGCGGTGCCTCTAAGTGGCAAGACCGGGGATTATCCGGCGATGACTGTACAACGCTTTTGCTGAAGGAGGAGGGATTTGTCCCTCTGGATACCTACCCTGCGGAAAATATGGGGAATCCCCTGACATTGAGCAGTTTTGTAAATTACTGCTTTGATTTCTTCCCCGCAGATTCTTACAGTCTGATCCTTTGGGATCATGGCGGCGGACCGGTCCTTGGTTATGGTGTGGATGAGAACTATAATGATCTGCTGACACTGGACGAGCTGGCGGAAGCCCTGGGAGATTCCGTAGGTGCCCATCAGACGAAACTGGAATGGATCGGTTTCGATGCCTGCCTGATGAGTTCCCTGGAGGTAGCTTCCGTACTGGCACCTTATGCCAATTATATGGTTGCCTCCCAGGAGACAGAACCCGGCTGGGGCTGGAATTATTCCTTCCTGTCTGAACTGTCCGGTGATCCGGTTTCCGGAGATCAGATGGGGGAAGCTATCATAGATGCCTACATGGATTACGGCGAGTATGTCTTTGATGTATATCCCAATCTGTACTCCGATCTGACCCTGTCCTGCATTGACCTGAATGCCTATGCGGAAGCAGAGGATGCCCTGAACACTTATTTTGCAGAGCTGGATACTTCTCTGGATGTGAAAAGTTTCCCCAGACTGGTGCGGAAGCGTGCCAGGGTAAGAGACTTCGGAAGTTACTCTTCCGATATGAATTACGGCATGGTAGATGTTCTACATCTGTTAGAGCTTCTCGGAGATAATTCACAGGCTGCGCGGGATGCTGTCTCTGCTGTGGAGCGCTGTGTCGTCTATTCCGACACGAATATGGAAAATGCCGGCGGTATTTCTATCTGTTATCCTTATCAGACGGATGAGGACTATCGGGATGCCTGCATTGAAATGCTTAACTATCTTGAATTTGCTCCGGATTACACCAGATTTTTGCAGGATTTCTATGCGATTCAGAATGGTGACACGCTGTTATCCGACCGCCAGATCTCCAGTGCTGCTACTACGGTCACCACCGAAAATGACGGTACTTATGACGAATCAGACATCACTCTGCAGCTGACACCAGAGCAGCAGGAGAACTTCGCTTCCGGCGGATATTATATTCTCTGTAAGGCGAAGGAAGAAGGTTATGTTACCGCGGAGGAAGATCCCAGAGCAGATGATATGTATCTGTTTATCCAGGGCAGCAAGCGCGTGACTTTGGATGAAAATGGGGTTCTGCATGCGGCATATAAAAACAATGCGCTGTATATGGAGGATGACGAGGGGATATCCGATATTCCTATGATCCTGACGGAATCGGATATCAGTGATGTGGAGAACCGTTATCTGTCATTTGTGGTACTGATGAATTTCGATAATTGGGAGTCTCAGGCTGTGCAGCTGCAGATTGCGGTAAATGAAGATTATCCGGATGGTATTATCCGAAATGCGATTCCTTTAAGCGATGATGACGACGATGTGCAAAGCGCCAGCAAGCAGCTGATCCATCTGGATGATTATGCGAATATGTCCGTGGCTGCACGTTGCAGTTACGTGACCCGGGATGAGAATGGGGAGTTGTTGGATTTCTTCGACTGGGAGAAATCGAAGTGGATGATGGGGTTTGAGGTGGATCTGACCTCCGACTATCGGACCGTGGTGCAGCCGCTGGATCATCCGGAGAATTACGTGTGCATCTTCTTCATGAAGGATTCCCAGGGGAATGTGTCCTATTCGGATATGATACCGTTGAAATAATGTAAATCTTCCGTAGCCCTTGGCAGGGTATAAGAAACGGTCTGCTTATTCTTATACCCTGCCGGGGCTACTGGTTTTTCACAGGCTTCCAGGACGTAGAACGCCCACGACGAATGAAATGTCATGCCGCGATGTCTGTCGGAGGGTGTTGATATTTTCTTGAAAAGTGTTGAAAAACAGGGGGAAAGCGGACACGATGTCCGCGTCAGCCAAGCCATGCGAGCATGGCTTTTGGCGCACATGGAGGGCGCGTGTAGGCGACCCCGTCATGATGAGAACCACTTTATCACTTTTCGTAGAAAATTCACACCCGGAGACGCGACATCAAGGCGTGATGTTCCATTCGCCGTGGGCGTTCGTGGATTCACTCAACTATCTGCAGGCTATCACGACCAACGAGGCACGGGAGAAAAAGCATCTGCACTCCGGCGTCCACTGCCTGCTGCCATGCCACGCCGAACTCAGGCTGCATGGCGGTGTAGGGACGGACCTCGGTGATGCCCTGCATCTGAATGACGAAAGCGACCATGCAGGTATATCCCGCTTCTACTGCCTGTGTCAGTTCCCGCAGGTGTTTCACACCGCGTTCAGTAGGTGCATCCGGGAAATAGCCGATCCCGTCGATTTCCAGGGTGCAGCCCTTCACTTCCAGAAGGTATTTCCTCTCCCCTTTTTCCATATAGAAGTCGATACGGGAATTGCCATAGGTATACTCCGGTCTGACCAAATCATAATCCTGCTTCTTCAGCCATTCTTTCACCACTTTATTCGGTGCCTGGCTGTCGATATTGATCCAGCCGATATTTTCCTTATAGACCGCCACCAGATCATACAACGTTTTCCTGGAAGGATTATCCGAGACCTCCAGCCGTACTGCCGCTCCCGAAAGGAGCAATTCCCTGCATCTCCCCGTATTTTTCACATGTACCGTCTCCGGTCTGCCCTGCATCTCCACATGGGCAATAAACCGGTTGGGGCGGTCAATAAATTTCCCTTCTACTATTTTTCCATACTTCATTACTACCTCTTCTAGCCGCACTCGCCGCCGCGGATGGACTTTACTAATAACGGTACTTCAAACAATAGCATCACGATCCATCCGATCATATTCGCCCACGCTAAGCTTTCGAAGTCCATATGCAGCAGGCGGATCATTACAAATACTGCCACAACTCTGCCCAACATATTCATAAAGGTACTGTACAGTGTCACCTTCAGATCGCCGATACCGCGGAAGAATCCCTGAATTCCATTGGTCATTCCCGGCAGGATATACATCCAGGAGATCAGGTGCAGATAACTGATTCCGAGAGATACCACCTGTGCATCCCCGTCCTCGGCGAACAAAGTCATGATCTGCGGGGCCAGACCCCAGATCACTGCAAACAAACCGATGGAATAGACCAGCTCGATCAACAATCCTGTCTGAAAGCCTTTCTTCATGCGTTCTTTATGTCCGGCGCCCTTGTTCTGCGCCAGGAAAGTCGTCATGGCATGTCCGATGTTCTGCTGCGGTGTATAGGCGAAATCATCCACCCGGTTCACTGCAGTAAATGCCGCCATGACCGCCACGCCCTGCGTATTGACTACTGACTGAATGATGAGCTTGCCCAGCTGTAAGCACACCTGCTGCATGGCACTGGTGCTGCCATAGCTGACAGTCTTACCAAGCAGGCTTTTATCGAAGACCCACCACTTTTTTCCAAGGCATAACAGTGGAATCTTTTTCTTGATATAAATGCCACACAGCAGACAGCACAGCCCCTCGCTGCACACTGTGGCAATGGCACTTCCCGCCACGCCCCATCGTAATACCACCACGAAGAACAGATCTCCGAAAATGTTTAAAAAGGCACTGGTTATCAGAAAATACAACGGTGTCTTACTGTCTCCCAGCGCCCGCATGGTATTCGCCAGAAAATTATAGATAAATGTAAATATCAGTCCCAGGAAAATGATCCGAAGATATACCGCAGCCTCCGGAATCGCAGTCTCCGGTACCCGGATCAGTCGAAGCACCGGTGTCGCCAACAGCAGCATAAGCAATGAAAATACCACAGAAAATCCGCAGCCTGCCAGCATGGTAGTGCTGATCTGCTTCGACAGGGTATCATAATCCCTGGCACCGTACTGGGAGCTCATTAAGACGCTGGCTCCCATACACATTCCGCTGATCAGCAGAATCGCTATATTCATGATCGGCGTGGAAGTTCCCACTGCTGCCAATGCCTGCTCACCCACGTATTTTCCTACGATCACGGAGTCCGCCGCGTTGTAGGTCAGCTGAAACAGATTGCCCAGTACCAGTGGTATTGTAAATGATACTAAGGGAAGCAGTATCTTCCCCCGGGTCATATCATGTTTCTCTATCGTACTCATTGCTTATCGCTGTCCTTTCGTTTTCATTTTCGCTAAGGAGGGGCTCTTCTGCTTTTCTATAAGTGTCTCTTCCTGATCTTGTTCTGCTTCTTCCATGCTGTCCTCTGCTCCGGACACCTCGTTGCCGCTGACAGACACTACACTGTCCGCATCCGCACTCATCCCGCTGCTCTGCTTCTCATCCATGCTGTCACTGCTTTGTTGTGCCGCCAGCAGATTCCCTGTAACGGCGCCATCCGTGCCTGCCGTCACCTCTGCCACGGCATCTTCCGGCATATCTGCGGCAGTTTCTGCCATTTCCGCTTCTATTGCTGCATTCTCTGCCTGCGCCGCTGCAAAATTTTCCACCGGTGCCGCACTTTCTGCGCCTGTGCTGTATGCTGACTGTGGTGCCGCTGTATCCGCACCGGTGCTGTCTGCCATTTTGGTGCCGCTCATGGTCATATACAGCACTCCCGCCACCACGAAGCAAAGACAGGCTGCCGCAATGCGGGACACATAGTATAGCGGAAATCTGCGTATTTTTCCATTTGCTTTCCGCTTTTCCACACCTTCATTCTGTTCACTCCGATGCAGTAATTCCTCCTCTACACCGGACAGGGCACGGAACAATCTTTCTTCTTTTTCTCTGTTTTGCTCGCTCATCTTCTCTTCCTCTTACAAGACAATTCCCTGCTGTTCCAGATATTTCTGCAGCTTTTTCCTCGTGCGGAACAGGGATGTCTTCACAGTATTCAGATTCATACCATAGCGCTCTGCGATCTGGGCATACTCCTCCACGAACCAGTACCTTCTTAAAAAAACATTACATTCCTGTTCGGAGAGTGTATGCAGGAAAGCATTGATACTCCGCTCTAACTCCGCTACTTCCACAATGCTTTCCGTATCGTGGGCTGCGGGAATACACTCCGCCAGTTCATCCAGCGTGGTATCCATGAGACCACTTCCCCGTTTTTTTGCATTCTTTGTCTTCCATCTATCAAACGATAAATTGCGGGTGATTGTTCCCAAAAACAGTTCCAGCCGGTTCGGTTTTTTCGGAGGTATGGCATTCCATGCCCGCATCCAGGTATCATTCAGGCACTCTTCCGTATCCTCCCTGTCATGCAGGATATGGTAGGCAATGCTGTAACAGTATTTTCCGTAACTCTTCTGTGTCTCTGCGATTGCCTGCTCATTCCTCGCCCAGTACAGTTCCAGTATCGCTGTATCTTCCACAGGTCTCTCCTTTCCAGAAAAGGCACTGCCGCAAATATCTGCAGCAGTGCCCCCATATTCTTCGTGTATCCCGTAATGTCCCCGGCTTCCTAGATCTGGAACTTCTTTGCATTCGCATTGAGCTCGTCTGCGATCACATTCAGCTGTACGGTGGCCTTCCGGCAATCCTCCACGATCTCTGACAGCTGATCCATCGTCGCCGCCGTCTCCTCGGTGCTGGCTGCATTATTCTGGGAGATTTCGGTCAGACTGTCGATCTTGTCCGCTACATCTGTCCGGTATGCTTCGATATGATCCAGCTCTTCGGAGATCACGTTAATCTCACCGACGACATTCTGAACCTCCTGGTTCAGGGTGCTGAAGACATTCAGCGTGGTACCCAGCTTCTCGTTCTGCTGATGGATCTCACCAACCACACCGTTCATGATCTGAACGCTCTGGTTGGAATTGCTGATCAGGTTCTCCACGATGCCGCGGATCTTGTCTGCGGATTCCTTGGACTGGTCTGCCAGACCACGGATCTCTTCCGCTACGACTGCGAAGCCTCTGCCCATCTCACCGGCTCTCGCTGCCTCAATGCTGGCATTTAATGACAGCAGGTTGGTCTGGTTCGCAATACCTGCGATGATATCGGTAGCTGCCTGAATCGCCTGTGCGGACTCGTTGGTGATATTGGTCTGCTCCTGCACCTGATCCACCGACTGCTGTGTATGAGAGCTGATCTTCAACAGTTCCTTCAGGGTGCTGTCCACGGTGGCATTGCTTTCCTTCATGTTGGCAGCACTGCTGCTCAAAGCATTAATACTGTCTGCCGTACGGCCCAGTGCATTGCTCATCTCGTTCATGCTTTCGCTGACTTTCTGGGTATCCGCCGCCTGAGTGGTAGCGCCCTGCGCAATCTCGTTGACCGCGGTATTGACTGCGGAAATAGACTGTCCGATACTGTCAAAATTGCTCGAAAAAGTTCCGGTGAATTCATCCATCTCTTGCATGGAACTGTAGATATTGGTAATGATCCGGGAGAAGCCTACCACAACGGAATGCACCGCTCTGGCAATTTTGCCGACTTCATCGGTTCTGTTTACCAGCTTCGTGGAGATATCAAAATTCAGCCTGCCTTCAGCCACCTGATCCAGATTGCTGACCACACCAAGCAGTGCTCTGGAAATCAGACCTACGACTAAAATCGTACTGATACAGAAGATCAGTGCCAGCACATACATAAAGATCGTATTGGATCTCACAATGCCGGAATACAGTTCTTTCACGTGCTCCACCGGGATCGCCACTGCCAGAGCCCCCGCTGTCTTGCCGTCGGTTCCGGTAATCGGTGTCAGATATGCATAATATCTGGTATCCCCCAGCTTCAGGGAAGTGTCAAAATATTCCGATCCTGCCAGTACTTTGGATGCCACAGAATCACTCAGTACGATGCCGGAATAGTCAAAGCTTGCTGCTGCCGCTTCCTTGTCCCAGAACAGTACCACATCTACGTTGGTATTGCTCGTGAAATTCTGGAAAAAGCTCTGATTCTCTGTAAAATTGATCTCGCCCTTGCAGAGACTGCCGTTCTCATAACGGAAGCCCTCCCCAGAAGCGCTGTCCAGATTCAGCTGCATCGCATATTCCGTAGCAGCCAGCTCTTCCTTCACAAGCGTTTCCGCGGTGTTGTTGCCGACTGCCTTCAATGCCAGCATCGCAAAAAATATGATGACCAGCATCGGCATCAGTACCATCGCGAGGATCTTGACGATCAGATTTGCTCCCTTTTTCCCCTTGAGATCTTTCATGTTGTCCAGTGAGACAGTTTCCCCTTCTGTCTGTTCCTGTTTTACCGCTTCTGCCATAGATAAAATAACCTCCTTTGTACCCTTATGACCTCTGTATATTCTTTCTAAAATGGACTGCCGGGAACAGCCCCTGACAGCTTAATAGATAAAAAGATTATAACGCACTCCGGTTGAAAAAGCTATTCTTTTTGTGCTTTTCCCTCCTGAATGAGGTCTTTGATCACCTCTCCACCGATGATCAGCCCCGCCACGGAAGGGACAAAGGAAATACTGCCCGGAATTGCTCTCCGGTCGGTGCATTTATGGACGGTGCCGGGAGGACAGACGCAGCCCGTCCGGCAGCTGGTTTCCATAGTTTCGAGAGGCTTCAGGGAAGCTTCGATAGAGTAGACAACCTTCAGTTTTTTCACACCGCGTTTTTTCAGCTCTCTGCGCATGACCTTTGCCAGCGGGCACATGGTAGTCTTATAGATGTCCGCCACACGGAACTGTGTGGGGTCAAGCTTATTGCCGGCACCCATACAGCTGATGACAGGGACTCCGGCCTCCTTTGCGCGCAGGATGATCTCGATTTTTGCAGTCACAGTGTCCACGGCATCCACGACGTAATCGTACTGGGAAAAATCAAACTGATCGGCAGTCTCCGGGAGATAGAAGCATTTATGTCCTACCACCTGTGCCTCAGGATTGATCAGATGAATCCGCTCCTCCATGACATCTACTTTGTATTTGCCGATCGTCTGACGGGTAGCGATGATCTGGCGGTTGATATTCGTCAGACAGACCTTGTCATCGTCAATGAGATCAAAGGCGCCGACTCCGCTGCGGGCAAGGGCTTCGACGACATAGCCGCCGACTCCGCCGATCCCGAAGACGGCGACACGGGCGTGGTAAAGACGCTGCATGGCATCTTTGCCGAGGAGTAATTCGGTTCTGGAAAATTCGTTTAACATAGATGTAGATTCCTTTTCTTATAACTATATTTAACTATATTGCACGCAGCTGTGCTGTCCCCCTTTCATCCAGCACAGCAAACACCGCACGGTCAGGGAACCGGATCGTGAAAATTCCAAGTATAAAAAAACATGGGAACTTAAAGGTTCCCATGCTTTAGCTTATTTTTATTGTTCCTACTAGTATACTGGGAATACTCTCGTAAGAGTATATCACATCTTTAGAGATTGTCATAGAGTCCCTGAATAAAATTTTTCACCTGGAGGTTGTTCTCAGGCGTGGTATCTTCGAGGGTAGCATGGATGTAGGGTTTGCGCTCTTTCATGAACTTAAGGATGGAGGTGTAGTCCATCTGTCCGAGACCGCAGCCTACGGATCTAAGCTTCCCATCTTCGGGAATAAAATCCTTCAGGTGTACCATGGCTACATCCGGTCCCAGCAGATCAATGGCTTCGTCCACAATTGCTACCTGATCCTTGTAATTACAATAATCCAGCAGATTCACCGGATCCAGAATGATCTGAAGGTTGGGCGAATTGATCTCATCCAGCACTCTTCTCGCTCTGGCGGGATTGTAGACAATATGCTTCCATACCGGCTCGATGGCCATGACCACACCCATCTGCTCGGCATATTTTACGACGGGACGTAAGTTGGTGATAAAGGTCTGCAAAGCCTCTTCACCATGGCATTCGGGTACTGCGGTATAAGTAACGTTGGGAGCACCGGTCTCGGTTCCCACCACACCGCAGCCAAGCCACGAAGCAAAACGGATATGTGCCATATAGCGGTGGGTGATCTTCGAAAGCTGCTCCGGATTGGGATTTGCCAGATTCAGATAGCATCCAAGCACCGCAACATCCACCTGATTTTTCGCAAATACATTTTTCATATACATAGCAAGTCCCGGGGTCAACGCCTCATCGGTAGTGGGAAACTCGGTGATCACCTTACCGGGTGCCAGATGTCCGCAGGCAAAGCCAAGCTCATGGACATTGGCAATACGCTCCTCAAAAGGGAGCTTTTTCGTATCATGTAAACGGATTCCTAACTGCATAATTTCCTCCATTTCAATCACGGCTCTTGGACCGTATTCTCTTATGTTTGTCGTACTGTAGCGTGCGCTCGTTATATCATAAGCTCACGAATTCGTGCTATCGCACTCTACATCCTGCTTCGCAGGATATTCGTTCGCTAATGAGCCCAGAAAAACAAATGTCTGCTTCGCAGCCACTTGTTTTTCCTTGAGGCTCATTACATCAGCGCTGGATCAGCTCATCCACGCCTTCCAGCTCGTAAGCCTCTCCAACCTGTCCTTCGATTTTTACGTTATCCAGGGTCAATTTTGCAACATTTCTTGCAAAAAGTCCTCTCTTACTGCTTTTTTCTACACCATCCGACATGGCAGGTACATCACATTTTGCATCCGCGGCATAGCTGATGGAGATGTCCTTCATGCAAATCTCCTCGATCTTCTGCTCCGGAAGTCCGTCAAAATAAGCTGCTGCCACATGGCAATTGGTGCAATCCATATTTTCAAATACCATTTTTTTCACCTGTGGTGTTCTGTCATCCACGGGGTAGACATCTCTGGACTGTACATAGGTGGTCTTGCCGTCGGGGTCGCAGAAATAGAAGCAGTTGACCACAAGCGGTGTCATCACATGATCCAGGGTCAGATTCCGGAAAATGATGTTGCTTAAAATCGCATCTTTTCCTCTGCCACGGCGGGTCTTGATACGCAGGCCTCTGTCCGTATGACGGAAAATGCAGTCCTCCACCGTCAGATTTACCACACCTCCTGCCATCTCGCTGCCCAGAGTTACGGCACCGTGACCGTTCTCCATCAGGCACTGGCGGATGTGGATGTTCTCAGAAGGGGTCTTGTGCTTTTTGCCCATGTAGATCTTGCCGCTCTTGACTGCAATACAGTCATCTCCCAGGGAGAAACGCACGCCCAGGATCTCCACATTTTTGCAGGACTCGGGATCCAGTCCGTCGGTGTTGGGAGAATCGCTGGGATTCTGCACCGTCACACCGATGAATTTCAGATCGTTGCTAAAATAGGGATGCAGGGTCCAGGAAGGAGAATTGCAGAAGGTCACTCCCTGTAAAGTCACATTTTTACATCCGCTGATGAAAAACAGTCTCGGGCGGAACGCAATGTTCATGACCTTGGGGGCCTTCCACCAGTTTTCCTTGGAAGCGTTGCCGTTGATCTTACCCTGGCCGTAGATCACCACATCTTCTGCACCGATGCCGCAGATAATGCCGGAGAACATAGGTAAGGGATTGCCCTCCCATGTGCCGAGATTGTACTCGTCGGTCTCATCGTAGCTTTGTAACATGCCGGGGAAGGTAGGAAATTTCTCTCTGTCGGTAAATGCCTTAAGCTCCGCGCCCTCTGCCAGTTCGATACGGATGTGGCTTTTTAGGAACAGGCTAGTAATGCGGTAGATTCCTGCGGGGAAATACACTCTGCTGTTCACCGGGCATGCCATAATGGCAGCCTGGATAAAGTGGGTATCGTCGTGCTCGCCGTCACCCTTGGCACCGAATCTGGTCACATCCAGGGTCACATACTCGTAATCTGTCTTGAAAGATACTTCACCCTGCTTTTCACCGTTCACATAAGCTTCCACCACATATTTCTGATCCGGCTTTAAATCAAACAGGGAAGTGATGGTCTTCTCTGTGGTCAAAATAGTCTCACCGTTTAATCGTAATTCTATGGGCTGTTTTGTAAAATATCTGCCGCCGTCCGCGATTTCAATGGTCGCACTACGGGCAGTATGCATAATATGTCTGATTTCCATGCGCTGTTTCCTCTCGTTTCTACCTCATGCACTCCTGATATTTTTCCGCTAACAATAAATACTCCGCACATGCCTTCTGTACAGCATCGCAGAATACCTTTTGGGATTTGTCATCCATGGCAAATTTTTTCTCTTTTACATCGTAGTACTGCTCCAGCATACGCTTTACTGCACAGCGGAAATTATCTAAAAGTTCTCTGTAATTTTCATAGATCTCCGGGCTGATCTGTTCTACCGTATGAAGCAGTGCTGCGGTATAATCCGCGCCGTTTTCCGCGGTGAATTCGCTCTCCGCATGCTTTTTTAACACACGCATCTGCGCCATGATATCCGGATAGCCTTCCTTTTTATTCTCTGTGGTCTCATATGCCGCATATGCGGGATATACCAGATCCGCAGCCTGATAGATGTTCCTGCATCCCGCATCTGCCTGCACCTTTTTTAAGTCAAAGATGCCTTCCTCCGTACGGGGAAGTGCCTTGATTTCCTGAATTGTCATAGCTCCTCCTATATAACAAAGGCGTTCTCCTGCACGTTTATTGTAACAAAAGAACGCCGTTTTGTGTATGATCTTTTACAGAGTTACACCCTGCTTGAAAATAGCCATATCATGGAAGCCTGCTGCCTCGCTGCATACCTGCCTGCCGGAAGCGGTCTCCACTACCAGATCAAACAAAGCCTTAGTCTCCTCTTCCATGGTCTTATCCTCTACCAGTACACCGGCATTGAAATCGATCCAGTTGGACTTTTTACCTGCCAGGCGGGAGTTGGTAGCGATCTTCATGGTAGGAACCGGAGATGCGAAAGGAGTTCCGCGTCCTGTGGTAAACAGTACGATATGTGCTCCTGCGGCTGCCAGTGCGGTAGCTGCCACCAGATCGTTGCCCGGTGCTGACAGAAGGTTCAGTCCCGGTGTCTTCACGGTGTCGCCATACTGCAGTACGCCCTTGACCAAAGCGCTGCCGGACTTCTGGGTACAGCCTAAGGACTTATCCTCCAGAGTGGAGATACCGCCCTTTTTGTTACCCGGGGAAGGATTCTCGTAGATGGTCTGATTGTGGCTCTTGAAATAGTTCTTGAAGTCATTGATCAGATCTACGGTCTGGTGGAACAGTTCCTCGTTGGCGCAACGGTTCATCAGAATGGTCTCTGCTCCGAACATCTCGGGAACCTCGGTCAGAATGGTAGTACCACCCTTGGAGATCAGCAGATCGGAGAAGCGTCCTACTAAGGGGTTCGCGGTAATGCCGGACAGTCCGTCACTGCCGCCGCACTTCATGCCGATGACCAGCTTGCTTGCGCTGATGGGTTCTCTCTCGAACCTGGATGCGTAATCGATCAGACCCTTGATGATCTCTACGGAGTCTGCGATCTCATCCTCGTGCTCCTGGCACACCAGGAATTTCACACGGTTCTCATCATAATCGCCGATATAAGGCTTCAATACATCAATGTTGCTGTTCTCACAGCCCAGTCCCAGTACCAGAACACCGCCTGCATTGGGATGGTTGATCAGGTCTGCCAGAATCTTACGGGTATGCTCCTGATCGTCACCCATCTGGGAACATCCGTAAGGATGAGGGAATGCAATAACCTCTTCCACGCTGCCTTTAACAAATGCATTGGCCTGCTTTGCGATGGCGGTTGCCACGTTGTTGACACAGCCAACGGTGGGGATGACCCAGATTTCGTTACGAACGCCTACTTTACCGTCGGGACGGTTGAAGCCCATGAAAGTAACATCTTCTGTCTTCTTCTCCTCTACGGGAGTAGGATTGTAGGTGTACTCCAGCAGATCGCCCAAAGCTGTCTTTACATTATGAGTATGGATCCAGCTGCCCTCTGCGATGTTCTCCTTGGCATTACCGATACGGTAACCGTATTTGATGACCTCGCCGTCTTCGGGAATGTCAACAATTGCCATCTTATGTCCTGCGGGGATCTCTTCTCTGGCGGTAACGGTCTTAGAACCGCCACCGGCAGAGACTGTGATCTTCTCACCGGCAGGAATCGTATTTAATGCTACAACTACATTATCGTTATCATTAATCTTTAAGAAATCTTGCATAATGCTGCCCTCATGCCATTTGCCTTAATATCATCCAGGTATGCTGCGACTGCATCGGTAAGTCCGGGAACCTTGTTCAGATCCTGACCGAAGAAGTCTTCATTGCCCAGGAAGGAAGTTACAAAAGTCTTAGTGTCCTTCTCACAGTTTGCTGCGAAGAACTCCAGAACTGCCTTGTCATCCATGATGTTGTATTCCTGACCGTCTCTGTGTCCGATCAGAGCCTTATCGCGGATCTCAGTGCCATGATAGAATGCCATCAGTGCTGCGATGGAGAAGGTCAGATGAGCGGGAAGCTTACCGGTCTTCTCAACATAGCCAAGCAAACTGGGCATACATCTTGCTCTCCACTTAGATACGGAATTTAAGGAGATCGCAAGCAGTGCATGATCTACATAAGGATTGTCAAAACGGTTAACAACCTCACCTGCGAACTGCTTCAGTTCCTCCTCAGGCAGAGACAGGGTAGGGATTACTTCGTCGTAAATGGTCTTCAGCATGAAGTTGCGGATATCGTCGTCATGCATGGACTGTCTTACGATGTCGTTGCCGCACAGATAAGAA
This sequence comes from Simiaoa sp., assembly GCF_051972595.1. Lineage (NCBI taxonomy): Bacteria > Bacillati > Bacillota > Clostridia > Lachnospirales > Lachnospiraceae > Simiaoa > Simiaoa sp. Next base: position 29,683 of record NZ_JBOKRY010000031.1, read on the forward strand.
GCCAGTACGAAAGAGGTATGCGCACCGTTTAAGATACGAACCTTTCTCTGCTTGTAAGGCTTCTGGTTGTCAGTGAAGATAACAGGAAGTCCTGCATCGGGAAGAGGGAACTCCTTGCTGATATCCTTAGCGGACTCGATAACCCACAGAGCGAACGGCTCACCGGTTACCATGATATGGTCTTCGTAACCGAGCTTCTCCCACTCTTCCTGTTCCGTAGCACGGGGATAACCGGTAATGATACGGTCAACCAGAGTAGATGTGAATACACATGCCTCATCTACCCACTTCTTGAACTCATCGCCCAGACCCCACAGCTCGATCAGCTGCATTACGCACTTCTTTAACATAATACCGTTGTCATCGATCAGCTCTACGGGAAGCATTACCAGACCCTTGCTCATATCCCCCTGAAAGGTCTCGAATCTGTGATATAAGAACTTGGTCAGCTTGCCGGGGAAAGTCTTGGGAGGCTCTAACTCGAACTTATCGGTATCATCATATACGATACCTGCCTCGGTGGTATTGGATACTACGAAACGTAAGGTATCGATCTCGGCAAGTCCCATGTACTTGTCATATTCATTATAAGTGTCTACTGCATCTGCAACGCTGGTTACGATTCTATTAATGATCTTGGCTTCACCGTTCACATTACCGCGAAGGGATACAGTGTACTGGCAATCCTGCTTGTGGAACATATCCAGATTGCCGAACTCGATGGGTTTGATCAGAACGATGTCTCCGTCGAACTTACCCTGCTCGTTGGCGATATCGATCATGTAATCTACGAATCCACGTAAGAAATTACCCTCACCGAACTGTACGACCTTGATAGGTCTCTCCTTTTTACCGGTCTTTGCCTTGTTTAAGATATCCATTTTGTCCTCCATTCTACGCATAGCGTATCCTATCTGCACCGTCTTACGGCACTCTGTTCCCTGCACTTACCTTCCCAATCGCCTCTTGGCAATTACGTTTTCAACGCCGGTGGTGTTTTGGGTTCTGAATTGTACAAAGTTTATGTAAGTACTTTCATGATTCATTTTACTTCAAAAAAGCTGTTTCGTCAATCACCAAAAACAGAAACTTATTTTTTGCTCAAACTATTGATTTTATCGGCAATATTTCATATTGATAATATTTTGTCACAGAAGAAGTTGAAAAAGCATCTTGAAAAAAGAGAAGTCTTTCGTTATAATTCAGATATAGCTTTTTATGTAACTACTTACATTTTTCTTACAAATTCTGTTACATAGAAGCGGAGAGGAATCCGCAGATGACAATTTACGATATTTCTGAGAAGGCCGGTGTCTCTATTGCTACTGTTTCCCGCGTATTAAATGGAAGCAATAATGTAAGCGAGAAAACCAAGAAAAAAGTTCTGGACGTAATCAACCAGTATGAGTACACTCCCAACGCATTTGCCAGAGGGTTAGGGCTCAACACTATGAAGACCATCGGTATCATGTGTGCCGACAGTTCGGATCCGTATCTTGCCAAGGCGATCTATTATATCGAGCAGAAGCTTCGTGCCAACGGCTATGACAGCATCCTGTGTTGTACCGGTTATAACCTGGATACCAAGGCAAGCTCCATGAACCTTCTGATCACGAAAAAAGTAGACGGCATTATATTGGTAGGTTCCAACTTCATCTACGAGAAGGAAGAAGACAACAAATACATTACGGATGCCGCTGTGCAGGTTCCTGTGATGCTGTTGAATGCTGCAATGGATGCTCCGAATGTGTACAGTGTTGTCTCGGATGATTTTACTTCCATGTATGACGCTACCATGGAGATGATCCGTTCCGGTGTGAAAGATATTCTGTATTTCTATAATTCTACTTCCTACAGTGGTAAGAAAAAGCTGGCAGGCTACCGTGCCGCCATGGAAGAAAAGGGACTTCTCACCAACGGAAGCTTCCTGCAGCTCTATCAGGGTTCCCATGAGGACATTCCCGCTATGGCAGAACAGCTGATCAGGCTGCACACAAAAGGCATCACTTTCCACGGTGTTATCGCCGCTGACGACTCTTTGGCACTGGGTGCCATGAAATACGGGCGTGAAATGAGACTCCGCATTCCGGAAGATCTGTCGATTATCGGTTATAATAATTCCATGCTGGTGAACTGCTGTGATCCGGAACTGACCAGTATCGACAATAAATTAGAGACGCTCTGCCAGCATCTGATCACAACTCTGATGGGTGTCCTTGGCGGAAACGAGATGCCGAAAAAGACCGTATTCTCCGGGGAACTGGTAAAACGCGGCACCACAAAATAATTTTTTCTTTTCATCAATGACAGCAAGGGGTAGCTGAAAATACCCTTTTTAGTATATTTATGGAGGAATTTAAAATGAAAGCATTTATGGACAAAGACTTTCTGTTAGAGACCGAGACAGCCAGGAAGCTGTTCCACGACTACGCAGAAAAAACACCGATTCTGGATTACCATTGCCATATCAATCCCAAGGAGATCGCTGAGGACCGTCAGTTCGACAACATCACCCAGGTATGGCTGGGCGGCGACCACTACAAGTGGCGTTTCATGCGTTCCTGCGGTGTTGACGAGAAGTACATCACCGGTGACGCTTCCGATTACGAGAAGTTCTGCAAATGGGCAGAGTGCCTGGGCAAGGCTATCGGCAACCCCTTATTCCACTGGAGCCATCTGGAGCTGCAGAGATACTTCGGTTACAACGGTGTTCTGAACAAAAACACTGCTGACGAAGTATGGAACCTGTGCAATGAAAAGCTCCATCAGCCTTCCATGAGCGTTCGTAACCTGATCAAGCAGAGCAACGTTACCCTGATCTGCACCACCGATGATCCTATCGATTCTCTGGAGTGGCACAAGAAGCTGGCTGCAGATGATACTTTCGATGTAAAGGTTCTGCCCGCTTGGAGACCCGACAAGGCTATGAACATTGAGAAGCCCGATTATCTGGATTATCTGGAGAAGCTGGCTGCCGCTGCCGGCATGACCGAGATCAACTCTTTTGCAAGCTTAAAGGAAGCTCTGAAGAACCGTATGGCATTCTTCGCATCCATGGGTTGTAACGTATCCGACCATGCATTAGAGTATGTAATGTACTATCCTGCTTCCGACGATGAGCTGGAAGAGATCTTCTTAAAGAGACTGAACAAGATGGTTCTGACCAAGGAAGAAGAATTGAAGTTCAAGACCGCATTCATGCTGTTCGTAGGCCGCGAATATCATAAGCTCGACTGGGCTATGCAGCTGCACTACGGTTGTAAGCGTGACAACAACACCCTGATGTTCGAGAAGCTGGGTCCCGATACCGGTTACGACTGTATCAACAACTACGCTCCTTCCGCTCAGATGGCAGACTTCCTGAACGCTCTGATCGTAAGTGATGAGCTTCCCAGAACTGTCATCTACAGCCTGAATCCTAACGACAATCAAGCAATCGGTACCATCCTCGGATGTTTCCAGGATTCCACCGCTGTTGCCAAGATCCAGCAGGGTTCTGCATGGTGGTTCAACGATCACAAGACCGGTATGCAGGATCAGATGATCTCCCTGGCCAACCTGGGTAATCTGTCCGGATTCGTAGGAATGCTGACCGACTCCAGAAGCTTCCTGTCCTACACCAGACATGAGTATTTCCGCCGTATCCTGTGCAACCTGATCGGTAACTGGGTAGAGAGCGGCGAGTTCCCCGCAGATTACGATACTCTGTCCGAGATCGTAACCGACATTTCTTACAATAACGCAAAGAGATACTTCAAGTTCCCTCTGGCATAAGAGATAAGATGAAAAGCCCCCGGTGATGAACCGGGGGCTTATTTTGTAAATTGAGAGTTAATTAAGAAATGCTATCGAATCCCCGTAGCCCGCATTGGGGCTAAG
>NZ_JBOKRY010000032.1:0-33036 GCF_051972595.1 Simiaoa sp.
CCTGGCTTTTCCTTCTGTCACGCCCCGGCTTTGCGACTTCCTCGGGGCTTATCCTAGCTTTTCCTTCTGTCACGCCCCGGCTTTGCAACTTCCTCGGGGCTTATCCTGGCTTTTCCTTCTGTCACGCCCCGGCTTTGCGACTTCCTCGGGGCTTATCCTGACTTTTTCTTCTGTCACGCCCCGCCACTGCGACTTCCTCGGGGCTTATCCTGACTTTTTCTTCTGTCACACCCCGCCACTGCGACTTCCTCGGGGCTTATCCTGACTTTTTCTTCTGTCACGCCCCGACCTCTCAATTCCTGCAGCACTTATTTCCCACTCAGATACCCATGCAGGCGATTTCCATGAGAATCGACAGTCACTGTCAGGGCTCCGTAGTCCATGGTCCCATACCAGGGAACCCGGGCGTCCTCTAAGCGCTGCAGAGTCTCAGCATGGGGATGTCCATAGGAATTGTTGCGGCCACAGGATATGATCGCTATGGCAGGACTGGCAGTGGCAAGGAACTCGGTGCCGGTGGAATATCCGGAGCCGTGATGAGCCACTTTTAGTATATCTACCCTGAACTCCCTCTGTCCACGCTGTTCCTGCAATCTCCGGGATTCCTGCAGTGACTGTGGTTGCTGTAACGCCTGTAATTCCTGCATCAATTGCCGTTCACCTTCTCCTTCCACATCCCCAGTCAGGAGTATGTTTATCTTCCCATCGTTCATTCTGAAATCCTTCCTTTCACCGTTACCAGCAAAACTACCGTTGCCAGCAAAATTACCATTTTCACCGGAACCTTCCATGGCAGATCCCTCACTCGCGTCCTTGGCTTGCCTGTCGGCTATTGCTTTTCTGTCGTCTATTGCTTTTCTGTCGTCTATTGCTTTTCTGTCGTCTATTGCTTCCTGCTTTATCTTCTTCGCAAATACCTCCACATAGAAGCATTCCGAATAGGCATTGGCATCTGCAAGGGTCGTATTCTCCTCCGGGTGCAGACACAACAACCTAAGTTGACTGTCTCTGATCTCATCGCCGCATTTTATGTAACTCACCGGTACTTCTGCCACTTCCGCCGCAGCCAGCAACGTGACAAAAGACTCTGTACGCTTTCCTTCCGCAATCGCCGGTAGGAATAGCTGCTCTACGACTATCCCCCAGTCCGCACCATTCTCCAGCAATTCGATTACACCATTCATGTGATCTTCATCAGGATGGGATACAAACACTCCACGGAGGGATCGGATCCCACGGCTCTTAAGATAAGGCTTCAGCACATATTCCCCGATGTTCTTCCGGCTGGTGCTGCCACAGTCGAAAAGATAGGCTCCCTGCCCGGTCTCCACCACGATGCCGTCGCCCTGCCCCACATCCAGGAAAGTCACTCGACTCCCACGGTCAAAATTTCCTGTGAGCAAACCAATCAATAATCCTAAGATCATTACTGCTACGATCAGGTGCGGGACTCTGTTCATATATGTCATCGCTCCCTGCCATGCACACCGAAATTTTGCCAACGCATTCTGCACTCCCGTGGGACATATTCCAAAACGTCTGTCAGAATGTTGTATCATCTCTCCGTTGCAATCCTTTTTTCTATTCCTGATACTTTCATCCGCTCCTCTCGTTATAAGACACCAGAGAGTTCTCACAGAATGCAGCCTGTCTCCCGGAACATTTTTCTCCCCATATGTTCCCCGTCTCTTCCATGCTCCTCTCATTTTAAGACACCATGGGGTTCTCGCAGAATGCAACCTGTCTCCCGGAACATTTTTCTCCCCATATGTTCCCCGTCTCTTCCATGCTCCTCTCATTTTAAGACACCATGGGGTTCTCGCAGAATGCTGCCTGTCTCCCGGAACATTTTTCTCCCCATATGTTCCCCGCTTCTTCCATGCTTCCACATATTCTCTGCCGAAGACCAGCAGAAGTATCCCGACATAATAACAAACGATCTGCCATACCTCAGGGCGCCCCACGCACCAAATTGCTCCTGGCAATTGGGCGAACCGCACGCAGATCCATTCATACCACCACAAAATCAGACAATCCACTGTTCCGACAAGTCCAAGTCCCGGAATCAACGACAGGATTCCTCCCGCCACTACCACACTCATAAATGGCAGCACCAACAAATTCAGCAACACCGAATAGACCGGGATCTCATAAAAAAAACATAACTGTACGGGCAGTGTAAACAGGATGACTCCCACGCTGGCGGCAAAACCTCCTTTGACCGCCGACACCATACGCTGAATTCCTTCATGCGCCACCTTTCGCCAGCCTTCCCGGTACTTGTTTCTCGCATAGGCGGAATCACCCAGAATATCTGCCACAGTCCGAAGCCATACCGGCCATACCGATATCTCCTTGCCTTCTAACTCCGCATCTGCGTCCATTTCCCTGCTGTCCCCGGAAAGCACCGGTGTCAGAATGCAGATCCCCAGCACCGCTCCGAAGGACATTAAAAAGCTCACATCAAAAAGCCTCTCCGGTTCCTGTATGACAAGCAATAGTGCCATCAGTCCCAACCCTGTCAGCATGTCATAAGTCCTGCCCACAAATATCCCAAGCATCTGCAACAGATACATTCCGATGGCACGGCTGGCGGACACACTCATGCCCACCATCACACCATACATAAGAAGTAGCATTGCACCACCCACTGCTGCCGCCCTGACAGGTAACCCCAGTCTCTTAAGCAACCGGTATACCCCCATTCCAAGCAAAGTAATATGTAATCCCGAAATACTTAATATATGGGCAATTCCGTTTTTCTGATACAGCGCCTTTACCTCCGCGTCCAGTTCCTCCTTCTCCCCAAGCAGCAATGTCTGCATAACGGAGGCTTCTTTTGCAGGAAAAACTTCTGCCAGCCTGTCATGCAATACCTGCCGGAATCCATACAGTTTTTCCTTCAAAAAACTATACTTCTCCCCAACTGCCAGAATCTGTGACTTTCGCACTCTGCCGCCAATACCTTTCGCCGCATAGTAACGCTGCACATCAAATTCACCGGGATTCGTTGCCGTGGCAAAATGTGAAAATGTCCCCTCCAGGATAATCTGCTGCCCGATCTTAAGGCTTGCCTCTTCTCCGGTCACAGCACCTGCAGTGATCATTGCCGTTTTCATATTGTCCAGTTCACATTGTAATTTTCCAGAATAGGAATAGGTCTGATCCTCGTGGATCAAAGAAATACATTGCAGAATAATTACTTCAGAAGTTCTCGTGTCTATCCGTCCCGTGATTCTCACCGGACTTCCGTCAGGCGGCAGCACGGCGTCTCCGCCGGTGCCTGCGCCTGTCAGTATTTTCATTATAGTGATTACTATCACGAGACACAAACACGCCATAAAAAGCGGTCGTCTCATTAAATTCCTTTCTGCAAACGTCTTACACGCCTGCACCACAGAGCGGACTGTCTCTGCGATAAAATGCAAAGCACTCCATATCCGTATATATTTACTGTTCCAAAGTTGTTACATAATCCAGGTTTCTCTCAAAAGTGGAATTACTGAAGGTAGTCGGCACTTCGCCATTGACCAGGATCTGTACTTTATTGATATTATCCAGTTCTACCAACGAATTCACGATAGCGTAAACTGCCACTTCCGTAGATACGTTATTTACCACCGTCAGGAAATTCGAATCCAGATTCACATAACAGATGCCGTCCTTAGTAAGGATATTGACGATCTTCGTCTCCGGATTGATCACCGGATATAAGCCCTCGATCTGTCCGCTGGGACCGGTGATCAGTTCTTCCACAACAAAACGCTCCAGGGGCGTGTTGGTGGAATAATGCTTTTCTCTGTATGCAGCGATCAGTTTGTCACCGTCCGCATTGGCAAAATATAGCTTTACCTTCACCAGTTCATAGGTATTGATCTCGTTACCGTCATTATTGATAAACTGATCGGCATTCATCCATCCTACCAGTTCCCCGGCATTATCGTACAGCTGACTGTCCTCTACGGTAATGCCCACATACTTCACATCGGGCAGCTGCGTAAGCGTTCTTACAATGGCTGCGCGCACCAGCACCTCCGTAGTGGGAGACAGTTCCGAATACGCCTTGTTTACGTTGATCAAAAGTTTCCCATCTTCTACTTCATAATCCAGGACCTGGAATCCCATATCCAAAGGTGCCTTATATTCCAGCTTTTCCGGAGTTGTGGATAGATACCTCATGGTCTCATCCACCTGTTCTTCCGGTGTCTTGGTGTTCAGATATTGTTCATGTACCTCAACCTTCGTCTCCGCTGTATTGATATAATACATGGACATTTTCTTCCCGGTCTGGGGTTCTGTCTTACCACATCCGGTCAACAAAAACGACAACAGCAATATTCCTGTCATCATATAACTTATTATTTTCTTCATAGTCACAGTCCTTCTAAGACGCTATATACATTAGCGGAATCTTCACCAGGAAGCAGGATCCCTGTCCTTCTGTGCTGGTCACCGTGAGGGATCCTTTGTGCATCAGCACGGCACTCTTGGTGATCGCCAGCCCCAGTCCGGTTCCTCCAATCTCTCTGGAATGGGACTTGTCCACACGATAAAAACGTTCGCAGATGTGTGCCAGGGATTCCTCCGGGATGCCGATACCGGAATCACTGACTTCAAAAGTAAAATACTGATGATCCGCATCCAGTACCACCTTTACCCAGCCATGATCCTTGTTGTATTTAATGGCATTTTCCACCAGATTCGTCATGATCAGCGTCATCTTGACTTCATCAACCTCCGCCACTACGGGACGAACGCTCTCAAATACGACTTCCACATCTTTTTTTCTGGCGATAGGGCGCAGCCTCTTCAGGATCAGTTCTGTCAGATCATTGATATTCAATGATACAATGTTCAGATCCTGCACCTTCTTGTCCATTTTTACCAAAGCCAGCAGATCTGTGATGATCTGATTCTCTCTGTCGATTTCTGAGGCAATATCCTCCATGAACTCACGATACAGTTCCGCCGGGGCATCTTCCTGTGCCAGCAGAGAATCTGCCAGAACTTTTATGGATGTCATGGGAGTCTTCAGTTCATGGGACACATTTGCCACGAACTCCTGTCTGGAATCATCCAGTGCCTTCATTCGTTTTAACAGTTGGTTAAACGCATCTACAATATGTACGGTCTCCACATAATCCGGGACTGATATGGTCTCATCGCTAAAGCCTTCCCGTACCGCATTAATCGCCTGGGTAACCCGGTTGAACGGCTTCGTCAGCACCTGGGACAACACGATTGCCAGTGCCAGGATCGCCACGATCATGATCACTTCCATGATATATGCCTTCCGGTTCAACACTTCCTTAGCATTTACAATACTGTCATTGGAAATACTGGTCAGCATGACACCACGGATCGCATCGGGATTTCTTTTGCCGTTCTCGTCCGTGGTATTGGCTGTGGTATCCATGATGGGAGTCGTCATCTCTATGTAACCGTGCTCCGGGTCGTAGTGAGAGACATTTTCCCCCTGAAAACACTTAATGACTTCCTCGGAAATGATCGTCTTCCCTTCACTGATGCCGTAGGTATCCTTCTCAACCTTGAAGTTCTTGTTAATGATCATCACACGGCCTTCGTACAGATTGGACAGCATCTCCAGCTCCGCGTTGATGACTTCTCTGGAATTGCCGGTATCCTCTCTGACACCGTGGCTGCTCAAATAATTGTTGCTGACCAGGTGGTTTGCCAGGATCATCAGCTGGTTCTGCACCACGGTGATCCGCTGTTCCACTGCCATATCCTCATAATTATTCACAATGCCGTGACGCATGGCAATGCAGGGCACGAGACCGATCAACAGGATCAACAGGAAAATACGGGCACGAAGGCTTCGAAGTTCGATCATGCTCTCTATTTTTTCCCATATAGTTATGAATCGTTCTTTATTCCATTTCTTCACAATATAAAAACCTCAGTTCATTCACTCCGCCCATGGACAGAATGCTTTGCCTGCAAGCAGTCACGCTCATCCGACTCCATGACATGATATACGATTTCTTCGTGCTTCGCACTCTCGAAATCGTAACGCCCATTCGCATTCCGGACTATCGTCCTCCTTGCTCATGTTCATTCACTCCGCTCATAGACAGAATGCTTTGCCTGCAAGCAGTCACGCTCATCCGACTCCATGACATGATATACGATTTCTTCGTGCTTCGCACTCTCGAAATCGTAACGCCCATTCGCATTCCGGACTATCGTCCTCCTTGCTCATGTTCGTTCACTCCGCTCATGGACAGAATGCTTTGCCTGCAAGCAGTCACGCATTCTGTCCATGGCTGAGTTTATCATTAAAATAGTAGCCGACGCCCCACTTGGTATGGACATACCTCGGTTCGCTGGGACTCAATTCGATCTTCTCGCGCAGTCTCCGGATATGTACATCCACGGTACGCACATCTCCGGGATAGTCCGTGCCCCACACGAGTTTTAACAGATTCTCTCTGCTGTATACCTTGTCCGGATTCAGCATCAGAAGCTCCAGTACTTCGAATTCTTTGGCCGTCAGACCGATCTCTCTTCCCTGGATGTAGGCTCTTCTGCCCTCACGATCCAGCTTCAGATCGCCACTCTCTAAGATAACGGTATTCTCCGCAGTTCCCTTCTTCGGCTCCATGCGGCGGAAGATTGCTTTGATTCTCGCCTTTACTTCCAGTATATTGAAAGGTTTCGTTATGTAATCGTCGGCACCGTATTCCAACCCCAGGATCTTATCCATATCGTCTCCCTTGGCGGTCAGCATGATCACCGGCACATTGGAAAATTCGCGGATCTGCTGGCAGACCTCGAAACCAGTCAGCTTCGGTAACATGACATCCAGCAATATAATGTCATATTCTTTATTACTCGCCATCTGCAGGGCTTCCTCTCCGTCATAGGCACAGTCCACTTCCATATTGTCCTGCTCCAGACTGAAACGGATTCCCTTCACGATCAGCTTCTCATCATCCACTACCAGCACTTTCCTGCCTGCCATCTTCCTCAACCTCTCTATCTTACTTTTCTCTTCCCGGTGCTATGCCACTCTCACTGCACCGTAATTTTATCACATAACTTATCATAGGCATTCTGTTTGATCCCGGATACCTTCATAATATCTTCTTTGGTCTGAAAACTGCCGTTTTTCTCCCGGTAACGCACAATGTCCGCTGCCCTGGAAACTCCGATTCCGGGAAGGGTACACAATTCCTCCTCGGATGCCGTATTGATATTCACCAGTCCCTCTTCCGCCGCTTTTGCCGCAGTCTCCAGCCTCTTAGCTTCCTCTGTCGTGGGAAAATACAACTTCTGTCCATCCGTCACCGTCTCCGCCAGATTCACATAAAAGGGATCCGCTTCCTGTGTCATACCGCCCGCCAGGCGCAGGGCTTCTTCTGCTCTGCTGCCCTCCGCGATTTCCACGACTCCCGGTGAATACACGGCCCCACAGACATAGACATACACCATCTGTGTTTTGTTTATCGTCTCCGCTGCCGATAACGCCACGTTGTTATCCACAGTCTCCGCGTCCTGTTCCACGGCTTCCAGCTCCGGATATTCTGCCACAGACTCTCCGGACGGAAGCAAAATAATTGCCTCGTCCTTCCCCCCACAGCCTGCCATGAGAAGTGCAATGCATCCCAACAGAATGATCATACACCTATATTTTATTTTAGAAATAACTTTAAAAAACATCATAGTCCCCTTCCTGTCGCTCTTTTCAGGGGATTGCCTCTCTATGCTGTTAATTTTTATTGTACTGGAATCACGCGGAATTTACAAGCCGTTTTCGTATTGTGATAACTATTCCGTTACCACTTAAAAATGATAATTCCCACAATTGCCACCGCCATGCCGACCGCCTTGCGCCACTCCCATGGCTGCTTCTCCACGCCAAACCACCCGAACAGTTCGATGACATACGCCACTGCCAGTTGTGCGGTCACGATCAGCATGACCGCTTTCGCCGGTCCCAGGGCATCCATGCTGCGAATTACGGTATACGTAATAAATGCACCGATGGCGCCTCCTAAAAGCATGTATTTCGGCTCCACCTGCCATACCTTAAGAAAAGAAGTGCGCTCCGTGCACAGCCATGCGCCCAGACATACCAACAGTGCCGTAAATTGCACAAAAGCACTGGCGGTCCAGATGCCTGAGTTTTTCGTCACCTGGGTATTGAACACGCCCTGAATACTCATCAGTGCTCCGGATAATAATGCAATCAAAAAACCGATCATAGGATTCTACCACCTTTTCTTTTTAGTAGTAGTCTATCCTGTGACCGGTTCCTTCATTCATATTTTATTGCATTGTTCTAGTTCTCTGTACTTCCCACCTGTTCGGCTATTGTTCCCGCGAGCTGCTCTACCAGTGTTGTCACATCCTCACCGTTCCATACCTTGGAGAACAATACCTCCAGCTGCATCCAGAAGTTCCCTGTCTCCAGCATTTTCGGAAGGGATACGCTGTCCGCATACTCATCGGCAAATACGGTGAGTGCTCCGTTGTCCGCATTTTCTGCCGCATGAAGGCTTGCCGGCATTTTACCGGAACGTTCATATAATCCGTCAGAATATCCTTCCGCCAGATACGCCGCAAAACGATCCGCCAGTTCCTTGTGCTCCGAATAACCGTTGATAACTGCCGCTCCCGTAACAGACAGGGATCTGCTTTGAAGTTCGGCACTGACATCCGGCATACGGGCAATTCCGTAATTGAATGTAAGACTGCCGTCCGTCTTTGCATCCTCCAGCCGCTTTACCACATCCGTGGTACCGATGGTAAACATGGTCTTTCCATCAATAAAGTCCTGGATCACGGAATCATAGGTCACAGTGTCGGACTCGATGAAGAAGAACTGGTTCAGCGCCTTGTATACTTCCAGACACTGTATGGTCTCCGGATTATTGATATTGATGTCATTTCTGTCATCACCGGGGTCACCGCCTACGATCATGTAATTACCCACGATCCAGTAATTATAGAAAATATTATTCACATCCCATTTCATGACACCTTCCACACCCTCCGGTGCATCAAAAGTGTCTGCAATGTTCAACAGATCGTCCACCGTAGAGGGCAGTGCTTTGGCGAAATACTGTTCCGCCAGTGCGTTTACTGCTGCCTCGTCCGCGGCAGCCTGCTCTGTGGTCTGATCCTCCGGAAGAGAATCTTCCTCGATGATCTCCTCACCTTCTCCTACCGGTTCGTCATTGTCACTGCTGCCGGCCAGCTCTTTTTCCGCCTGTTGCGTCGCCCAGGTCTTAAGATAGTCTTCATTATATACCAGTGCGCTGGTGTCAAAGTACACGGGATACCCTATGATCTTATCATTATAGGTCACCGCTGCCAGTGCTGCCGGGGAAAAATGATCCGTATCGCAGATTCCCTCCGTATCCGGCACTTTCGATGCCAGTCCCGCAAGATAAGCCTTCTCCAGGGAGTCACTGCTTAACAGATATATATCCGGTATCTGATCGGAATGCAGTGTCTCCTGATTGATCGCCTCCAGATATTCACTGTCGGAAGTCAGCACCGGGATCACACGGACCTTATTCTGTTCTCCGAAAGACACCGCTGCTGCATTGATATAGCCGGACAGAGACTCATCCGAATACCAGCAGTAGATGGTCTCCTTCCCGCGAAATAACTGCAGACGATCTCCGGTATCCTGCGTCTGACTCATTTCCTGCGTACTTCCGCAAACAGCTGCAGCAGCCATGGCGATCACAGCTGCTGTTGCAATAATTCTTTTTTTCAAAAACATACTTAACTTAAACCTCTTATTCGATACAGGTGTCCAAAATAGCGATCATTTCGTCCACATTTTCTCTGGTAATTACGAGAGGAGGTACAAAACGGATAATATCCGCACCGGCATTGATCAGGATCAATCCCTTCTCCAATGCCTTATTAATAATGTCTCCTACCGGATGGTCAAATACCAGTCCCTGCATCAGTCCCACGCCACGGCGTTCCTTAATGCAGTCGTATTTGTCTGCCAGTTCGTTCAGGCGCTGTTCCAGATAAGGAGCCACCTCTCTCACATGTTCTATTATATGGTCCTCTTCAAATAAATCAAGCACTTTTTCCACAGCGGCGCAGGCCAACGGGTTGCCACCGTAGGTAGTTCCGTGATCCCCGGCGGTCAGAGAATGTTGTGCAACCTTTTCTGTCATCATAAATGCTCCTACCGGCACGCCGCAGCCTAATGCCTTGGCTGATGTCATGATATCCGGCTTCACACCGAAACGCTGCCATGCATACATGTAGCCGGTACGGCCCATTCCACACTGGATCTCATCTAAGATCAGCAGGATATCCCGTTCATTGCACAGATCACGTACCTGCTTTAAGAATTCCCCGGTAGCGGGATACAGTCCGCCCTCGCCCTGCACGGTTTCCATAATGATAGCGCATGTCTTGTCCGTCACCTGATCCAGAACACTCTGAAAATCATTCAGATCGGCAAATCTGATATGACCGATCATAGGTTGGAATGCCTCACGATACTTGGGATTGCCTGTTACGGACAAAGCTCCCATGGTTCTGCCGTGGAAAGAATGGTTCATGGCAATGATCTCGTGATCGGTACAGCCGTCTTTCAGATAGGCGTATTTTCTGGCTGCCTTGATGGCACCCTCCACTGCTTCCGCGCCGGAATTGGTGAAAAAGACGCGATCCATGCCAGATACTTTTTTGATCTTTCTTGCCGCTTCGATGGCAGGCACATTGTAATAATAATTGGAAGTGTGGATCACCTTGTCAATCTGTGCTTTCAGTGCATCGTTGTATGCTTTGTTCTGATATCCCAGTGCAAACACAGCAATACCGGCCACAAAATCCAGATATTTTTTACCGTCTGTATCATACAGATACACACCATCCCCCTTATCCAGAACGATCTGGTACCGGTTATAGGTATGCAGCAAATCTTTTTCCGCCTCTGCAATATATTCTTTCATGGTGTCACTCATTTTTCTATTCCTCCTCATCGGATACGATCGCGGTACCGATACCCTGATTGGTGAAGATCTCCAGCAGCAGGCAGTGCGCCAGGCGTCCGTCCAGGATATGCACACGGTTTACGCCGTTACGAATGGCGGAAGTACAGTTGTTTAACTTCGGCAGCATGCCACCGCCGATGTAACCGTCGTGGATCAGTCCCTCTGCCTCGGAGGCGGTCAGTCTGGAGATAAAGGTGGACTTGTCGTTGATATCCTTGTACAGACCTTCGATATCTGTCAGGAATGCCAGTTTCTCTGCATGTACTGCTTTTGCGATCGCGCAGGCTGCATCATCCGCATTGATATTATAGGTGTGATAATCTTTGTCCAGTCCGATGGGTGCAATAATGGGCAGGTAATCCTTCTCCAGCATATCGAAGAGAATATCGGGATTCACGCCGGTGATCTCCCCCACATAACCGATGTCCTGACCGTCGGAATATTTTTTCTCTACCTGAAGCAGTCCACCATCCTTACCGCTGACACCGACTGCCTTGACCCCCAGTTCTTCCACCATGGTCACCAAGCTCTTATTCACCTTGTTCAGTACCATTTCGGCGATTTCCATGGTCTCATCATCGGTGACACGCAGACCGTTTATAAACTTCGCCTCTTTGCCGACCTTGCCGACCCAGCGGCTGATCTCCTTGCCGCCGCCGTGCACGATGATGGGTTTGAAACCTACCAGCTTCAACAGTGTCACGTCCTTGATGACATTCTTCTGCAGTTCTTCGTTGCTCATGGCGCTGCCGCCGTATTTTACCACAATGATCTTACGATTGAATTTCTGTATGTAAGGAAGCGCCTCAATCAGCACTTCTGCTTTTTTCATTACCTGTTCCATATCTTTTTCCATTATTTTGTCCATGCCTTTCCGCAGATATCCGATCCGCCCGTCACTTATTTCTTCCGTATGTCGCGCACTGTCTTAGGAACGATAGTCTGCGTTGATCTTCACATAGTCATAGCTTAGATCACAGCCCCATGCAGTTGCTTCCGCATCACCCATATGCATATCCACCAGGGCGGTGACTTCCGGATCGGAGAGAATCTTCGTAGCCTCTTCCTCGCTGTAATCACATGCCACGCCATTACCGAAAATATGGATCTTGCCGCTCTTGCTCTCGAAATACAGATCTACATTTTCCGGATCGAATCCGGCTCCGGAATAGCCCAGTGCACAGAGGATACGTCCCCAGTTGGCATCATGTCCGAAGATAGCTGCCTTGGTCAGGGAAGAACAGATCACGGATTTCGCCAGAGTTCTGGCATCTTCCTTGCTGGCTGCATGGATCACTTTGGTCTCAAACAAGGCGGTTGCCCCTTCGCCGTCTCCTGCCATTTTCTTGGCCAGGAACGTGGTGATCTCATGCAATGCCTTGCAGAACTTGTCGTAATCTTCGCCCTCTGCGGTGATCTCCTCATTGCCTGCCATACCGTTCGCCAGTACTAACAGTGTATCATTGGTGGAAGTATCGCCGTCCACGGAGATCATGTTAAAGGAATCTACTACGTCTGCGCTGACGCACTTCTGTAACATCTCTTTGGAAATATTCACATCGGTGGTTACAAAGCCTAACATAGTGCACATGTTCGGATGGATCATTCCGGAGCCCTTGCACATACCGCCTAATGTCACGGTCTTGCCGCCGATCTCGGTCTCAATGGCAATCTCCTTGGAAATGGTATCGGTGGTCATGATGGCATGAGCCGCATCGGAACCGGCCTCTAAGGTGTCCGCCTTCGCTGCCACCAGCTTTTTGATTCCAGCGGTAATCTTATCTACGGGAATCTGCATACCGATGACACCGGTGGATGCTACCAGTACTGCATCCGTGGGCACTCCTAACAATTCTCCGGCACATTTTGCTTCAGCCTCGCAGCAGTCCAGTCCCTGTTTGCCGGTGCAGGCATTGGCGATTCCGGAATTAACTACCACTGCCTGTGCATATGCGGAATGTTCCACGATCTGCTTATCCCACAGCACAGGAGCCGCCTTTACCACATTGGAGGTAAAAGTACCTGCCACAGTGCAGGGAACCTTACTTACGATCAGTGCCATATCCTTACGATTCTGATATTTAATGGCAGCCTCAACACCTGCTGCCTCAAAGCCTTTTGCTGCGGTCACACCGCCCTGGATCTGTTTCATATTGGAATAATCTCCTTTCGATTTTGTTTCTATTGATTAAACGCCGTAATGTTTTCTTCGTTCAGGGTAAAATCGTAATAGTTCAGGTCTTCCCGCTTCGTCCAGCCAATGCATTTCCAGAAAGCATTACCGATATCATTCTGGGTAAAAGCGATCAGGCTGACTTTATTGATGTGCTCTTCTTTCAGGGCATTCATACAGTGAACCACCATGGCTTTTCCAATGCCAAGTCTTCTATGATCTTCTCTCACACATACATGATACAGACAGCCCCGTCGTCCGTCATGACCGCAGAGAATGCCGCCCACTACGGTTCCATCCTCCCCGATGGCTACCACACTGGTACCGGGATTCCGGTTGATAAAACGCTCCACACCTTCTCTGGAATCATCGATGCTTCGGATACCGAAGCCATGAATGGTCATCCAGAGGGCATGCAGACCGTCATAATCTTCTATGGTCATTGGTTTGATCGTAAACTGTTTGCTCATTGATGTATGTAATCCTTTCGTCCTTGTCCTGTGTCTGCTTTAAGGGAAGCAGGGAACCAGCTTAAGCCCTTCGCTCTCGGGAAGTCCGAACAGCAGGTTCATATTCTGTACTGCCTGACCGGCAGCGCCTTTTACGAGATTGTCCAGTGCACCCATCATAATGATGCGTCCGGTACGCTCGTCGATGACGAAGTTGATATCCACGTAGTTACTGCCTTCCACCCACTTGGTCTCGGGGCAGCTGCCCTTATCCAGTACACGGACAAATTTCTCGTTTGCATAATATTTATCATAGACAGCCTTTACCTCTTCATAAGTAGGAAGTGTGCCGTCCGGTTTTCTCTTCAGTGTTGCATACTCGGTTGCCAGAATACCACGGTTCATAGGTACGAGATGTGGTGTGAAATTAATGGTCACCTGACAGTTGCCCGCATAGCCTAACTGCTCCTCGATCTCCGGGGTATGTCTGTGGCTTGCCACACCGTATGCTTTCATATTCTCATTCACTTCGCAGAACAGGTTGGGCACCTTGGCTCCTCTGCCTGCACCGGAGGTTCCGGACTTGGCATCCACGATCAGGGTATTCACATCGATCATGCCTTCCTTTACCATAGGGTAAGCGGTCAGGATCGAGCAAGTGGTATAACAGCCGGGATTTGCTACCAGTCTGGTCTTCTCTGTAATCTTGTCACGGTTGATCTCGCAGAGTCCGTATACCGCTTCCTCGATGAACTGCGGAGACTTATGCTCGATGCCGTACCATTTCTCATAGGTAGCCACATCCTTGATACGATAGTCCGCGGACAGATCCACGATCTTCACCTGAGAGAGAATCTCCTCGGTCAGAAGTCCCGCCAGGAATCCCTGAGGGGTCGCGGTAAAGATCACATCCACCTGCTTCGCCAATTCTTCCAGATTGTCGTCCTTGCAAATATCCTCCACCAGCTGAAACATGTTCTGGTATACCTGATAATATTTCTTATCTATATAGCTTCGGGAACCGTACCATACGATTTTGGCATCCTTGTGGTTCAACAGGATACGTACCAGTTCTCCTCCGGCATAACCGGTTGCTCCGATGATTCCTACTCTGATCATTTTTCTACCTCACACTCGTTTCATTGCATTTCTGTGTCAACGAATTGCTTCGCAGCAAGCTGCTCCCGCAATTCTGCTTTGGAACTATTCAGAATCCCATTCGCAAAATCGCTGCTGCGCAGCTTTCTTTTTGCTTATGGTGGTTACTTCGTCATATAAATATCATCAAATATTCTTACGAATGCGAGCATTCGACGAATATTTGCCGATATTCATCTGACTCTGAATAGTTCCATGATACCACTTTCTTCCTAAATGTCTACTACTTTTTTTATTTTTATGCATGTTTTTTGGATTGATATGTATATTTATGCGCTTATTCATACTTTTTTTATGTTTTTATGCAATATAGTGGAATAATATTCACGCTGTTTTTACCGTACTTTCTTTTCCGATTAAAATCTGCTACAATAAGTGTGCTGCGCAATGCAATCCGCGCATCTATTTTTTAGCTCCTACAGGAGCGGAAATGAGGAAATTATGGCTTTTGACGGCGTTACCATTGCCTGTGTAATATCTGAACTGAAAAAAGAACTGATCGGCGGAAGGCTGTACAAGATCGCCCAGCCGGAGAACGATGAACTGTTGCTGACCATCAAGCAGCCCACAGGGCAAAAGAGACTGCTTCTGTCCGCCAGTGCTTCCCTTCCCCTGATCTATCTGACGGAAAGCAACAAACAAAGCCCCATGACGGCTCCCAACTTCTGTATGCTGCTGCGCAAGCACTTACAGAACGGCCGTATCATGAACATCTCCCAGCCGGGATTAGAGCGTATCGTGCATATCGATATCGAGCATCTCGACGAGATGGGGGATCTGCGTCACAAGACGCTGGTCATGGAACTGATGGGCAAGCACAGTAACCTGATCTTCTGTAACGACGATAATATGATCATCGACAGCATCAAGCACGTATCCGCTGCGGTCAGCAGTGTAAGAGAGGTCCTGCCCGGCAAGCCTTACTTCATCGCCCATACACAGGACAAGCTGGATGCCCTTACCTGCGGTGAGAATACGTTCCGTGAAGCGCTTGCCGCCAAGCCTCAGCCAATCTTCAAGGCGATCTACGGAAGTTTCACCGGTATCTCGCCGGTACTGGCGCAGGAACTGTGCCACGAGGCCGGTCTCGACGGGGATTGTCCTACGGCGGCACTGACACCCGAGGATTACCATGCTTTATACAGAGCATTTTCCGAAATGGTCACTTCTATTAAGGAAGAAGCCTTCTCTCCATGCATCGCCTACACCGGCACCCGGCCCGTGGAATACGCAGCGGTTCCTCTGACGATGTACGGCTCGGGAGCGGATCATTTGGAATCCTACACTTCCATGTCCGCTCTGTTGGAGCATTTTTATGCGGAGAAAAATACATTAACAAGGATCCGCCAGAAATCTTCCGATCTGCGCCGTATCGTGCAGACAGCCCTGGAACGTGATATTAAGAAATATGACCTCCAGCTGACCCAGATGAAGGACACGGAGAAGCGGGAAAAATACCGCATCTACGGTGAACTGCTCAATACCTACGGTTACAGCGCAAAGCCCGGCGACAGATCCCTCACCGCCGTGAATTATTATACAAATGAGCCGGTGACGATTCCCCTGGATCCCACCCTCTCCGCCACGGAAAATGCGAAAAAATACTTCGACAAATATGGCAAGTTAAAGCGTACTTATGAAGCACTGTCCGAGCTGACCTGCCAGGTAAAAGAAGAGATCGATCATCTGGAGACCATCAGCACCGCACTGGACATTGCCCTGAAAGAAGAAGATCTGGTGGAGATCAAAGAAGAGCTGACCCAGAGCGGTTACATCCGCAGAAGGGGCGGCACGAAAAAGGCGAAGATCACCAGCAGGCCTTTCCACTATTTAAGCAGCGACGGTTTTCATATTTACGTAGGGAAAAATAATTTCCAGAATGACGAACTGACCTTCAAATTCGCCACCGGAAATGACTGGTGGTTCCATGCCAAAGGCATCCCCGGCTCCCACGTGGTGGTAAAGACCGAGGGAAAGGAGCTGCCGGACCGTACTTTTGAAGAGGCGGGCAGACTGGCGGCTTACTACTCCAAGGGTCGGGAACAGGAGAAAGTGGAGATCGACTACGTCCAGAAAAAACAGGTCAAAAAGCCTGCCGGTGCCAAGCCGGGGTTTGTAGTCTATTATACGAACTACTCCCTGATGATCGACAGCGATATCTCAGGCATCGAAAAGATCAGTGACTGACCCTGACCTGTTTTCGGTGTGATGTGATCAACCACTGCCGCTCTATGCATCAGATATTTTATTTTATGCATAATTATACTGTATAATTCTTGTTTTATACATTTATGTGCATATTTTAATTTGTTTTATTCATATTTTGATTTATTTATGCAATTTTTCTGCTTGCTTTTGCGAATATAATGTTGTATAGTAATTGTCAGAGCGTAACAAACGATCCTGATATCTGATGCCATTGCAGATCGCTCCGTGCTTTTAGGCTTTTGCTTCCGGCATCATACACACTATAAAACGGAGGATTTTATCATGAAGGAAAAAGTAGTTTTAGCTTATTCCGGCGGTCTGGATACTACCGCTATCATTCCCTGGCTGAAGGAGAATTTCGACTACGAAGTTATCTGTGTCTGTGTCAACTGCGGACAGGCAGAGGAACTGGACGGTCTGGAAGAAAGAGCCAAGGCCTGCGGCGCTTCCAAGCTGTATATTGAAGATGTTATCGATGAATTCTGTGATGATTATATTGTTCCCTGTGTCCAGGCTCATGCCGTATACGAGAACAAGTACCTGTTAGGTACTTCCATGGCAAGACCTCTGATCGCCAAGAAGCTGGTAGAGATTGCCAGAAAAGAAGGAGCTGTTGCCATCTGCCACGGTGCTACCGGTAAGGGTAATGACCAGATCCGTTTCGAGTTAGGTATCAAGGCTCTGGCTCCCGATATTAAGATCATTGCTCCCTGGAGAAGCGACAAGTGGAACATGGATTCCCGTGAATCCGAGATCGAGTACTGTAAGGCTCATGGTATTCATCTTCCTTTCTCCACCGATTCTTCCTACAGCCGTGACCGTAATATCTGGCACATCAGCCACGAAGGTCTGGAGCTGGAAGATCCCGGCAACGAACCTAACTACGAGCATCTGCTTGTCTTAGGCGTAACTCCCGAGAAGGCTCCCGATGAGGGCGAGTATGTGACCATGACTTTTGAAAAGGGTGTTCCCACTTCCGTTAACGGCGAGAAAATGAAGGTATCCGATATCATCCGTACCCTGAACAAATTGGGCGGCAAGCACGGTATCGGTATCGTAGATATCGTAGAGAACCGTGTTGTAGGTATGAAGTCCCGTGGTGTCTATGAGACTCCCGGCGGCACCATCCTCATGGAGGCTCACCAGCAGTTAGAAGAACTGATCTTAGACCGTGATACATACGCATTCGAGAAGGAAATGGGTGCAAAGTTCGCAAGCCTGGTATACGAAGGCAAATGGTTCACTCCTCTCCGTGAGGCTGAGCAGGCTTTCATCGAAAAGACCCAGGAATATGTAACCGGTGAAGTGAAATTCAAGCTCTACAAGGGCAACATCATCAAGGCGGGAACCACTTCTCCTTACTCTCTGTACAATGAGAACCTGGCTTCCTTCACCACCGGTGATCTGTATGACCATCACGATGCAGAAGGCTTCATCAATCTGTTTGGTCTGTCCCTGAAGGTTCGTGCCATGAAGCTGCAGGAGAACGAGAAGAAGCTCGGCAACTAAAAGTTATTCAGCAATTTTGTGAGTAAATTCACGAATGATACATTAAGAGGTGTCTATGATTACAATGCAGTCAATTACTGCCGTGGGACTGATCTATCTGATCGGTATCAACCTGGCAGGATTCATCATCATGGGCGTCGATAAAAAAAGAGCCATCCGGGGTGCCTGGCGCATCTCGGAGGCTTCTCTTTTTTTAACGGCGATATTGGGCGGCAGCCTGGGATGTATCCTTGGAATGCAGCATTTCCGCCATAAGACGAAACACTGGTATTTCAAATACGGAATGCCGGTGATCCTTGTGGTACAGATACTGCTTTTTATCCTTTTATTCAAGTAAGAGTTATGCTATACTGACATTATGTAAGCTGATTCTTTAGGGCTTTACAGATGAGTAATTTTTACGGAGAAGGTCCTGGTTGGCTGTCTACCGCGTATATTTGGGAGGTGTCGATATGCATATAGCAGTATGTGATGATAATGTAGCCGACAGAAAACAGTTAGAGCGCTTGTTAAAGCGGGAATCCGACAAACGCGCTGCATCTACCGGGATCATTTATACCGATTCTTTCGGCAATTCTGCTTCTCTACTGTCCAATCCCATGCAGTATGATGCTTTTTATATCGACATGTGTCTGACAGAAGGAACCACCGGTACCGATGTGGTCAATGCCCTCACAGCGCAGGGTGTCAACGCGCCCATCGTATTATGCTGTTCTAAGATCAATTACAGGGAACAGACCTATCCGGAAAATGTCATCTTCCTAGACAAGCCCATCAAAGTAGCGGAACTGGCACAGAGCATTGACCATGCTCTGGAGATCATGGCGAAAGCGGTTCCCCTCATCGAGCTTCGTGAGGATGAGGATACTATCTATGTGACCGAACCGGACATCCTCTACGCTGAGGAAGAGGGACGCAACGTCATTGTAACCCTGAAGGACGGTCGTACCATAAAAGTCGCTACCACCGCGATCAATTTATTCTCCCAGATCGAAAATCATCCCACCTTCTTTGCCCCTACCGTTAAGGCCATCCTCAACGGCAGATACATGGAGAAGCTGGGATTCCGTAAAGTCATCATGTGCGATGGAAAAAAGTTTCCTCTGCACAGAGACTGCGTTGCTTACGCAAAACAGCTTCTGGCAGAGTATCATGCGTAACTTGAGAGTTAGTGAAATAGTTGTTCTAAAATCCACGCAGAAAGGGCTGCCCGCCCCGGACTCGGATGCTAGCTACAACTGTGGATTTTCTAAAGGAAAGTGGCCAGGTGCTTTTCATCATGACGGGGCCGCCTTTACGTTGCCATCCATGGCACTTATCGGCTAACGCGAACATCGTGTTCGCGTTGCCCCTGCGGCTCAACCACTTTCCAAGAAAATCTCACAGTCTCCGCCGCATCTACGCCCGAGGGAGCAGTCCCTTTCTGCTGGGTTATGAAAAACATCCCAATTATTTAGGCAGAGCATTTGAGAATACATGTGCGGAAATTAAAAACAAGAATCTAGTATGTGCGAAAAATCAAGAAATACATGCGCACAATTTTAAAACAAGAATTAGGTATGTGCAATAAAGTAGGAAATACATGCGAATAATTCAAAAGTCATAATTAGGTATGTATAACAAGTCGGAAAATACATGCTTTAAAGCAAGAAATAATGATCCGGCATGTATGATAACCGGGAAAACACATGCGCAATAGGCTAAAATGGAAAATAGGTATGTAAATCGCTTTAGGAAACACATGTATAAAATTTAAAAATAAGAATTAAGTATGTAAATGACTTTGGAGGAATACAGAAACCAGTAACAAGAGATAGACTCAGTATTTTTTCATGGGATTTTCAAAACACAGAACGCCCACGGTGGACGGAATGTCATGCCACGATGTCTGTCGGAGGGTGTTGATATTTTCTTGAAAAGTGTTAAAAGACAGGGGGAAAGCGGACACGATGTCCGCGTCAGCCGATCCGCGCCATGGATGGCGCGTGTAGGCGACCCCGTCATGATGAGAACCACTGTATCACTTTTCATTAGAAAATTCACACCCGGAGACGCGACATCAAGGCGTGATGTTCCGTTCGCCGCGGGCGTTCGTGGCTTCTTCACTAACTCTCAAGTTAGTTTGGTGTAAAAACTCTAAAAACAATGAATTCCGTACAAAAAAATTCCTAAATCCGGAATTTTTGTACGGAATTTCTTCATTTTGCACGCTCAGCGAAAATAACGGCTTTTTGCATGGCAAAATCTCATATTTTTGTATTTTTTTAGTAAAAAATAGGATTTTAAATACAGAGCTCTACGCTATGAGCCTCGTTATTCATAAGATGTCAGCAAAAAGCGCTGCTAATCTTATTTCCAAAATTTCTTTTTTTTGCCGTCCTTCGGCTCCTTGTTGTCTCCCTCTCCGCTTTCCGTTGTCTTCTTCACCGCATTCAGGGAATCTCCTGTCAGCGCATCAAACTGCTTTAACAGTTCCTTTGCCTCCGGCTTCAGCTTATCGGGAGTCTGTACCACCAGTGTTACATAATGGTCACCGCGAACATCCTTATTTCTCCAGGAAGGAACACCCTTGCCGCGAAGACGAATCTTCGTATCTGTCTGGGTTCCTGCCTTTACATCATAGACTACCTTACCGTCTACGGTATCGATCAATATTTCTCCGCCCAATGCAGCTACTGCAAAAGAGATCGGAACGGTAGAGAAGATATTGAAATCCTGTCTCTGGAAAATGGGATGACGACCTACACGCACTTCTAACAGCACATCACCTCTGGGACCGCCGTTAACACCGGGCTCTCCCAGACCGGGCTCACGAACAGCCTGACCGTTGTCAATACCTGCGGGAATTACTACCTCATAACGTTTCTTCATCGGAATGTATCCGGTACCACGACAATCCGGACACTTCTCCTTGATCACTTTGCCGGTTCCCTGACATTCGGGGCAAGTGTGTACTGTACGCATCGTGCCGAAGAGAGACTGTGAGTTATATACTACCTGACCCTTACCACCGCACTTTGTGCAGGTCTCCGGGCTGGTACCGGGCTTTGCTCCGGAACCGTTACAGGTCTTACAGGTCTCTTTTACCGTAGGCTCAATCTCCTTTTTACAGCCAAAAACAGCTTCTTCAAACGTAATCTGAACACTGATGCGGACATCTGCGCCCTTCCTGGGTCCGTTATTTTGAGAATTTCTGCTTCTTCCGCCACCAAAGAAATCTCCGAAAATATCACCAAAGATATCGCTGAAATCAGTTCCGCTGAAATCAAATCCACCGGCTCCGCCTGCACCGCCGTCAAATGCCGCATGACCATACTGATCATACTGACGTCTCTTCTCGGGATCACTCAGCACGGCATAAGCCTCGGAAGCTTCTTTAAACTTCTGTTCTGCCTCCTTGTCTCCGGGGTTCATGTCGGGATGGTATTTTTTCGCCAGTACACGGTATGCTTTTTTGATTGCAGCATCATCTGCATTCTTATCTACACCGAGGACCTCGTAATAGTCTCTCTTTTGCTCTGCCATTTTTGCACCTCTATCACATAAATCTTAAGACGGTTATGCACAGGGCACGCTTTCGCATACCCTGTGCCTCCTGTTATCGCAATCACTGTTACACAGCATTTACTGTTATACCACGGATTGCTCTGTTTGTGAAGTTATTTATACTTCTCTGAAATCTCCGTCGATGACATCATCATCTGCGGAAGAACCTGCGTTGCTGCCGCCGGCCTGTGCATTCATGTCAGGACCTGCGCCCTGAGCGCCCTGCTGTGCCTGTGCAGCCTGCTCATACATCTTGGTGAATACAGACTGTGCACTCTGGGTCAGTTTCTCTTTTGCAGCCTTCAGCTCATCTACATCGCTGTCGCTCATCTCCTGATCCTTGGTTCTCTCCAGGATAGCCTTAACAGCTTCCAGATCAGCCTGTACCTGAGTCTTGTCACTCTCGGGCACCTTGTCACCTACTTCGTTCAGAGCCTTCTCTGTCTGGAATACGAAGGAGTCTGCTTCGTTTCTTGCCTCGATAGCTTCCTTACGCTTCTTATCCTGTGCTTCGAATTCAGCTGCTTCCTTGACAGCCTTCTCGATATCGGAATCGGACATGTTGGAGCCTGCGGTAATGGTGATGTGCTGCTCCTTGCCGGTACCCAGATCCTTAGCGGATACATTTACGATACCATTGGCATCAATATCGAAGGTAACCTCGATCTGAGGGATTCCTCTGGGAGCGGGAGCAATACCGTCCAGACGGAACTGTCCGAGGGACTTATTATCCTTGGCGAACTGACGCTCACCCTGTACTACGTTGATATCTACTGCGGTCTGATTATCAGCAGCGGTAGAGAAGATCTGGCTCTTCTTGGTAGGAATGGTTGTATTTCTCTCGATCAGTCTGGTTGCAACACCACCCATGGTCTCAATGGACAGAGACAGAGGAGTTACATCCAGTAACAGAATATCACCGGCACCTGCATCACCGGCAAGCTTACCACCCTGGATAGAAGCACCGATTGCTACGCACTCATCAGGATTCAGAGACTTGCTGGGCTCTTTACCGGTCAATGCTCTTACCTTATCCTGTACAGCAGGGATACGTGTGGAACCACCTACTAACAGTACCTGGCCCAGATCAGAATAATTCAGGCCTGCATCCTTCATAGCGTTCTGTACGGGGATAGCGGTCTTGTCAACCAGATCTCTGGTCAGTTCATCGAACTTAGCACGGGTTAAGTTCATATCAAAGTGCTTAGGTCCTTCTGCGGTTGCGGTAATGAAAGGAAGGTTAATGTTGGTGGTCATTGCGCTGGACAGCTCTTTCTTAGCCTTCTCAGCTGCTTCCTTCAGTCTCTGCATAGCCATCTTATCGCCGGACAGATCTACACCTTCTGCCTTCTTGAATTCATCCAGCATCCACTGAATGATCTTGTTATCGAAATCATCACCGCCAAGGTGTGTATCACCGTTGGTAGCCAGTACTTCGATGACACCGTCACCGATCTCGATGATAGATACATCGAAGGTACCACCACCAAGGTCGTATACCATAATCTTCTGCTCTTTCTCATTGTCCAGGCCATAAGCAAGTGCTGCTGCGGTAGGCTCGTTGATGATACGCTTTACATCCAGGCCTGCGATCTTACCTGCATCCTTGGTAGCCTGACGCTGAGCATCATTGAAGTATGCGGGAACTGTAATAACTGCCTCGGTAACTTTCTCACCCAGATAGCTCTCTGCATCTGCTTTCAGCTTCTGCAGGATCATAGCGGAAATCTGCTGAGGAGAGTACTTTTTGCCGTCGATGGTACGGCCACGGTCAGTACCCATATCTCTCTTAATAGAGGAGATGGTCTTCTCTGCGTTGGTAACTGCCTGACGCTTTGCAGGCTCACCGACCAGTCTCTCACCGGTCTTGGTAAATGCTACAACAGAGGGTGTGGTTCTTGCGCCTTCTGTATTTGCGATAACGGTGGGTTTACCACCTTCCATAACAGCTACACAGCTGTTGGTTGTACCTAAGTCAATACCAATAATCTTACTCATAATATTTTCCTCCTGTTTTTATTCTCTGTTTTCATTTTATAGTTTCTATTTTCAAAAAAATGTGATAATCAAATTATTGAACAACGCCTACCATGCTGTGTCTTACGACCATGTCATGATATGTGTAGCCCTTCTGAAGTTCCTGGGCTACCACACCGGATTCATACTCATCGCTCTCCACCTGCATCACTGCGTTATGAAGATTCGGGTCGAATTCCTGTCCGACTGCCTCGATGGGTTTTACACCGATGTTCTCAAGCTCTGTCATCAGCTGTTTGTAGATACGGTTCATACCGTCTACAAAAGGATCTTCTTTGGATTCCTCGGGAACCGTTGCCAGACCTCTTTCAAAATTATCTACTACCGGAAGGATCTTCTCGATCACACTCTTGGCACCGGTATCGAACATTGCCTGTTTCTCTTTATCGGTTCTCTTACGGAAGTTCTCGAACTCTGCCATCTGACGCTTTACTCTGTCTTCCAGCTGATCGATCTTCTCCTTGTAGGAATCTTCCTTTTTGCTGAACTTCGCCTGCTTCTTTGCTGCCTTTTTGTCTTCCTTGCTCACGGGCTCCTCATTTTCTGTCTCTTCTTCCTTCAGCTCTTCGGCATCTGAAAGATCCTGTTCCATTTCTTCCTCTAATATTTCTTTTTCCTGATCTGCCATTCTTACTTTCCTTTCTGGAATCTGTCTATTCTTTGCGGTAAAGGTCATCCAACTGGTTCTGTACGGTTCTCAGCGTTCCGATGACCTTGTCATAATCCATTCTCTTGGGACCTATGATTCCTATGGTTCCCTTCATGCCTTCGCCTAATTCATAAGTAGCTGTCACAACACTGCAGTCCTTCATGCCCTGCACCGGTGTCTCGTCTCCGATGTACACCTGAATACCTGTGCTGCCTTCGTCTGCCAGGGATTCCTGGATCAGACCGCCTAACTGCTGCTTCTCCTCGAAAGCATTGATCAGTTCACTTGCCTTGGACTGATCTGCCAGTTCCGGATACCGGAAAATGTTGTTCGCGCCGCTGGTGTAGATCTCCAGGTCTTCATCTGCCTTGATGGCATCTGCCACGGCATCGATCACCTCACTGACGATCTCACTGTGGATTCCGGCCTGCTGCTTCATCGCTGCGATCATCCCTAAGTTGATCTCCTCCATGGACAATCCATTGAGGTGTGTGTTCAACAGGATGTTCAGTTTCAGCATTGTCTCATCATCCAGTTCCTGATTCACCGCCAGGATATTGTTCTTGATCACATTACCTTCGGCAACGATGACTGCCAAAATCTGTCCGGCATCTACCCGGGACAGCTGGATGAACTTCAACTTGTTGTGATGTACCTGCGGAGCGCTGATCATGGTGGCATACTGTGTGTTCTGAGCCAGAGTCTTAACTACCTGCTTTAACAGGTTCTCCAGCTTATCCTGTCTCTCTAAGAGCATATCCTTCATCTCATTGACTTCCTGCTCTCTGGTCGCCATCATGGTATCCACATAGAAGCGATATCCCTTATCGGACGGAATTCTTCCTGCGGAAGTGTGGGGCTGTATGATATAACCCATCTCCTCCAGATCTGACATCTCGTTCCGAATGGTTGCCGAGCTTAAATTCAGATCCGTATATTTCGAAATGGTTCTGCTGCCTACCGGCTCTCCCGTTTCCAAGTAGTTCCGGATAATGGCTTGCAATATAATTGTTTTTCTGTCATCCAATTGCATTCCATCACTCCCTTTGGGATTATTAGCACTCATCTAAAAGGAGTGCTAACATCTTCTTACCCTAAAATATCACTACCGGGTATTATTGTCAACCGATTTTCCGGAAAATAATTCTAAAGATTATTAATAAAATATAAAAACAGAACCGGCACTATTCCAGTACCAGTCCTGTCTCCAAATATACGGGAAGCGCCCGTACATATACCATATCTATTGTGCCTCCGATAATGATCAGAAAGCATACCGCAATGCCTGCATTTACCAGCCATCTCGGAAAAGTCCTGCCTCTGAAGCTGATTTCCGAAAGCTTCTGAATCCCTTTTATCATGTAATACATTAACGGAAGCAGTGCCGGGAGCAGGTAACGTCCCTGGTTCTGATAATCCGTGGTATATGCATAATAAATCGTCAGAAAAACCGGCATGAAAATGCAATACAACATATTTATATGAAAGAACCATTCTCTTCCGGATATCTTCCTCCGCACTTTATAGCGGATCAGATACAGAAGCGCTCCCACAATGCCTGCGGCAAAAAAAACTTTATATGCCCGATACAGCCAGATGGAGCCATATATGGACATAGAACCGAATGCCCCTACAAAACTGTGAAACAGTCCGGACAAGGTATAACGTTCCCGGAACATTTCGAATACTGTATATCCCATGGACTGATAGGTCTGCATCGTCAGAGGATTCACGCTCTCTATCGCATACTGTATTGCCATTTTTTCCCGGGTGGCAAGCCCTAACAGATCTCCGTCCAGTACAATATAACTTCGAATGAACCACCAGCCGATTCCTATCAGGACCACCGCCGCAATAAAGCATCCGTATTTTAACATCTTCTTCCAGTCATAAGAATAGCCGCCGCTCTCCTTTTTCTGTAAAAAGAACATAACAAACAGCAAAATGCAGCTTACGATATATCCATAGGCATTATAATAAGAAAGTGCGCATAAAATAATGCCTCCGCTCATCCACAGACTGTTTCGGACATTGATGCCGTCCCGGTAAACACAGATCAGTGCATACACCATCATCGCCGTGGACAACATGCAACAGGAATCCGTATTCACATAGGTATGCATAAACAGTCCTTCCGGCAGGTAGGTCACCGCAAAGCAGAACAGCCAGCGGAATCTGTCATCCTGAAATACTCTCTTCCCGATAAAGTATACCACGACTGCCATCAGCAGTCCGAAAGTCACATTCACCAGGCGTGCAGTGTACAGCAACGCGATCTCGGATTCCGTAAACAGGCTGACAAAACGCATGATATACCCCTGTACAATATATGGAAATACGTTATACAGTGCATAAGAAAATCCATACGCCGGAATCCGCACTTCTTCCTCCAGTCCCGTGGGTATTCTGCCGTATTTGCAGATAAACTGCGGGATCAGATATCTCGCATGCTCATCGGGCGGGTTGCCGAATAGGGGCGGTGTATTGGCGAGGGGCTGCAGCAGGGCGATGGTAAGCGCCAGTGCCAGAAAACCCAGCAGATATAATGTAAAAATAATCTTTTCTGATTTTTTCTGCATTCTGTCATCCTTTAACATTTTGATCATAATAATGATACAAAAACCCCAAAGTGATTATTCAACTTTGGGGCCTGGTAAACTATTCAGACCCTATTCGCAAAACCGCACCTGCGGTGCTTTCCTTTTGCTCATAGGGTTACTTCGTAATATAAAAATAAGTATATATCCTTATGAATGCAAGCATTCAACGTATATATACTTATTTTTTATTACTCTGAATAGTTTATATGTAGAAGCTGCCGGTGGTCTCTTTGTTCATTACATAGTAAACCATGTTCTCTTCGGGCTTTACATATAATTCTATGCTGGTCAGATCAGCTGCCTTCTGCTTCAGGTCGTATTTCCATACATCCTTTGCAATCTTCAGCAGATCTTCCTGAGAATAGGACTTGCCGCTGAACTGAACACTGATCTCGCTCTTTAACTCTGCCTTTTTTGCTGCGGGTTTCTTAGCGGGTGCTTTCTTAGCGGTTTCCTTTTTTGCTGTCTCTTTCTTAGCTGCGGGCTTTTTAACCTCTGCCTTTACAGGTGCTTTTACTTCGGCCTTTGCTACGGGTGCCTTCTCAGCTTCCTTCACAGCGGTCTTAGTTTCTGTCTTAACTGGAGTTGTCGGTGCTGCTTTCTTCACTTCTGCCTTAGGCGCTTCCACTTTCGCTGCTGCTACTGGTGCTACAGTTTTCTTAACTATTGCCATGTTACCGTCTCCCTTCTGTACGAATCATGTACAAAAAACATTTTCATTCTCCTCACAAGTACCGTATTCCGGCGCTCGATAAGGGTAGTGTATTCCATTTCCTTATAATTGTCAACTGTTATGCGAATACAAGGAAGTACAGTAATACGATAATCCCCAGTACGATCCGGTACCATCCGAAGACCTTAAAGTCATGCTTTTTGATATATCCCATCAGGAAGCGAAGTACGAACAGGGATACAATAAAGGATATCACCGTACCGACCAGCAAGCAGGCAAGCTCCATTCCCGTGAATGCAAATCCAAACTTCAATACCTTCAGAAGACTCGCTCCAAACATAACGGGAATTGCCAAAAAGAAGGTGAATTCTGCCGCTACTGTTCTCGATATACCAATCATAATGGCTCCCAGGATCGTAGCTCCGGAGCGGGAGGTTCCGGGCAGTGCCGCCGCTACCAGCTGGCACAGACCGATGATCAGTGCATCTCTGTAAGTCAGCTGGGACAATTTTGTTGTGGTAGGTACACGGTCCTTATTCCAATTCTCGATCACGATAAACAGTACGCCGACCACTACCAGCATTACAGCTACCACGATAACCTGAATTGTAACACCACTGCTTCCGATCTCTTTTTGGAAGGCTTCTCCCACCGCATCATCAAACAGCAGACCGTATACGACTGCCGGGATACATGCCACAACGATCTTCACCCACATCCAGAATGCATCCATGCTCAGTGCCACATTTCCCACTGCGGGATCTTTTGCGGATTTTACAATGCCTCCCTTTTTCGGCTGCTTATTTTTCTTCAGATAAAAAGGCCAGATCTTGTTCCAGAACAATACAACCACCGCTAAAATAGCTCCCAGCTGGATGACTACATCGAACATATCGAAAAAGCCTTCGCTGGTCTGCTTAAAAGGGATCAGACGTTCCACCAGGATCAGATGTCCCGTGCTGCTGATCGGCAGCCATTCAGTAACACCTTCTACAATACCGTAAATAATTGCTTTGATGATTTCTAACATTTCTTTTCTCTCTTTACTTTCTTATATTTTTAGTACTTACTTTTCCAGATATGCCAGCAGATCCTCGTAGCAGGCTTCTGCTTCCCGATAACCTTCTTCGTATAAGGCGATCAGTTTGTCCTTGTCTTTCTCGATCCGTCCCACATCACTCTTTTTGTGAGGGCGGATCACAAATGCCTTGCCACATTCCTCCTGTCTTTCGATGTAGTCCAGGCTCTCATTATAACGGATATGTCTGTCCGCCATGAGTTCATACACTTTAGGATATTTCAGATATCTGAGTTTTATGAGTCCTAACTGCGATGCGGAGGCGGGTTTTCTCACGAATCCCACTTCCTTGGTCATGACAACGATGTTTTTGCGGTTGCCGTCCAGGATCGATTTCTCCAGAGGAATCGCATCGCTGATGCCACCGTCCAGATACAGCTTCCCATCTATTTTTACATTCCGTGCCACTAACGGCAGGGATGCGGAAGCACGGATCTTGTCAATATCTTTGCGGATATCACGGACACGCAGATACTCCGGCTGTCCCGTCTCGATGTTGGTCACCACGCTGTAAGCCTTGCCGGGATATTTTTCAAATGTTTCATAGTCATACGGATACAGATATTCCGGGATCAGGTGATAACAGAAATCCACATTGAACAGATCTCCGCTGGTCAATAAGCTCTCCAGGCTGCAATACCGTCTCGTATCCAGATAGTCCACACTGACACTCAGTGCCCGCCCCTTTTGTCTGGACAGATAGCTGCACATATGGCACGCTCCGGCAGATACCCCATAGATATGGGAGAAGTCAATTCCTTTTTCGGTAAAAAAATCTAGCACTCCGGCGGTATAGACACCCTTCATGCCACCGCCTTCCAATACCAGTCCTGCCTGATACATTCGCATTACTCTCCTTTCTGCTTCTGCAACGATCCAGAACCCCATCAGCATATCGAAAGGCTCATTCGTGCAAGCACAATTCGTTTTTCGCATTCACTCCATGCAACTATCTAGATAGTTGCATACTCATTCTTCACGAACTTTCGTAAAGCTTCCAGGGATCTCTCTACCTTCTCCGTGTCCACACAGTAGGCCATGCGGAAATATCCGGGTGCACCAAAGCTATCACCCGGTACCAGAACGAGATCATATTTCAATGCTTTCTGACTGAATACCTTAGCATCCTCTTCCAGCGCCTTCGGGAAAATGTAGAAGGTTCCACCGGGCTTCACGCAGGTGAATCCCAGGTCGATCAGTTCTTTATAAAGGATATTCATATTCGTCTCATACACCGACAGATCCGCTGTCTTGTCCAGTACCTGTGCTACTGCCAGCTGGATAATGGAAGGAGGGCAGTTATGTCCGATACCGCGGGAGATCTGTCCGCACATATTGATCATGGTCTCCGCATCCTCACATGCCGGGTTCACTGCCACATAGCCGATACGTTCTCCCGGCAGGGACAGGGATTTGGAGAAGGAATAGCACATGATGGTATTGTCATAAAAATAGGATACGCAGGGGCTGTCCACACCTTCAAACACGATCTCACGATAAGGTTCATCAGAGATCAGATAAATAATATGACCGTATTCCCGTGACTTTTCTCTCAGGATATCTGCCAGTCTCTGCAATGTCGGGGTGGAATATACCACACCGGAGGGGTTGTTGGGAGTATTGATCAGTACTGCCTTGACCTTCTCTGTCAGCATCTCTTCAAACGCCTCGAAGTTGATCTGGAAGTTCTCCAGATTGGGCGGAACCACCTTCAGTACTGCCCCGGTGAGATCCACATAAGGATGATATTCCGGGAAAAACGGTGCAAAGGTCAGGATCTCATCTCCCGGCTCCGTCACCAGACGAAAAGCATGTGCCAGCGCTCCCGCCGCCCCGGATGCCATAAAAATGTGCTCTTTGCGATAGGGCAGGCCGAATCTCTTCTCCAGATTCTCCGCAATTGCCTCCCTGACACTTGTAATACCGAGGCTGGGACTATAGCCGTGCAGTTCCAACGGTTCCTTCGTCGCCAGCATATGGATCATACGGTCGGTAAATTCTCTTGGAACCGGAACGGAAGGATTCCCCAGGCTGTAATCAAATACATTCTCGTATCCGATCTCCTGTCCTCTTGCCGTAGCGAATTCCGAAAGCTGCCGGATCACTGATTTTCCCGACAGCATGTCTTTGTATTTCTGAACTAACACACCAATCTCCTTTCCGCAGGCGATTCCTTTCGTCGGAGGAATCGCGAATCAAATTTCAAATTTGATTCTGCGCTGTTTATTTGATCTCTATAAACTTATCTCTGGACTTTTCCGTGGACAGACAGATGCCGTCTCTTCCACAGCTTTTTGCCTTATAGAGAAGATCATCCGCTCTGGAAGTGAAATCCCACTCTCTGTTATTTTCCATCGGGATTCTTGCAAAGACTCCCTGGCTGACGGATACATATTTACTGCATCTACTGCACTCATGAGGTATTTTTAATGCACGGACCTCTCTGAGAATGTCCTCTGAAATTCTCCGGATCTGCTCTGCTGTCATTCCGGTATATACGATCATAAATTCATCGCCACCGTATCTGGCACAAAATATCTGTCCCGGAATCTGGTGCTTCTGAAGGACTGCTGCGATGGATTTCAGGCAATGATCCCCCTCCAGGTGCCCATAGTGGTCATTATATTCCTTAAAAAAATCAATGTCCATAAGCTCCACACCCATGACCTCCTCATGTGCATAGGCGTGTTCAAAGCAGCCGGTCAGATATTCGTGCAAATAAGTACGATTAGCCAATTCCGTCAGTTCATCATGCATGGCAAGATCCTCCAGTACCCGGTTAGAGGCTCTCATATTCTCTCTGTCAAGCGTTACATTTCTCAACCGGTCCTGTAATTCCATGACACTGACTAAGGCACGGTGATTTTCCTGCCGGAATTTTTCATAAGTTTCTAAATATTGCCGGGTATATTTCACATATTGCCCCATGTCTCCTTTGCGTAATATGCTCTGCACTTTAAAAGGATACAGATCCAGGAAGATATTGTAATACACTTCAATATGTTTTTCATCAATGATCCGGATCAGTTCCTCCAGATATTTTCCATCGGGCAGGATAGTCAGGATTCCCGCCAGGATCACCAGTTCATCCATGATCTCTTCAAAAACATCCCGGTCTGACAATTGCTCCAGAAGATCTGACGCAAGTTTTAAAGCCTCTTCCTCATGCCCTTTTAATAATTCGCAGGGAATACGATACATTTCTAATGTTATTTTCGAATAATAGCTTTCCGGTGCTTCTCTGAGGATCTTCTCTATTTCATTCCAAAGCTGCAGGGCTTCTTCCATTTCTCCCAGGTACATGTGACAGCAGCCGCACTCGATCATACAGTTGATCCTGTTATAATTCAAATGATATGTTTTTTCTGACTTATCATAGCAGGCGATCGCTATACGGTAATGCTGTATCGCCTCCTGCCTCAGGCGCATCCTGACCAGGGTATAGGCAATATTGCTCTCCGCCATGCCCTGTATATAATAATAATGATATTTTTCCGCATATTTCAGGCTGTTATAGTAGGAGCTGAGCGCTAACATCCGGTTATTCTTCCGATCGGACACCGCTCCCATCATATTATGGGCTTTGGCCAACAGCTCATACATCCGGGCATTTTCCAGGCAGCCGACACTCTCTGTAAGGCATTGCATGGTGTTCTCATACTCGCCCTTCTGCCAATAACACTCCGCCAGATAATAGAGTCCAAGCCCTGTCAGCTTCTGTGATCCGGTATCTGCCGCATACTCCAATATTTTCTGGCAGGTGTCATAGTCCAGACAGTTGCCTGATTCTCTATATTGGATAGTATCGTTTATGAAGTTCTGCACGGTCTGTGGTAAGCCGTTTAAATCCATCCTGTTTCCTTTCCGTGAACTCCCCTTAACCCCTTACTGCAATTCATTCCGTAAAATCACCACCACCCGTCTAACGGGTGGTTTGCTCTGAGGCTATAAGCCTCTGT
>NZ_JBOKRY010000033.1:0-32576 GCF_051972595.1 Simiaoa sp.
TAATCGGTCGAGGGCTTGACCAAAGGTTTTGGATAGGAAAAAGGATGTAAGTTAGAATATAAAGATTAGGTTTCAGTGTTCGGTTTTGAAGGTACAAATTGTTATCTTCAAGAATGGCCCAGTGGCTCAGTTGGTTAGAGCGTCGCCCTGTCACGGCGAAGGTCGTCGGTTCGAGTCCGATCTGGGTCGTTAAAGGATTGTTTAATCCTTGTGGGGTCTTAGCTCAGCTGGGAGAGCATCTGCCTTACAAGCAGAGGGTCATAGGTTCGAGCCCTATAGGCCCCATTTATTGTGAAAACGGTTTTATTTAAGTGATACGCCGATGTGGCTCAATTGGCAGAGCAGCTGATTTGTAATCAGCAGGTTATCGGTTCGAGTCCGATCATCGGCTTTATGGAATACAATTCCATATGGATGGATTCCCGAGTGGCCAAAGGGGACAGACTGTAAATCTGCTGCAAATTGCTTCGGTGGTTCGAATCCACCTCCATCCATTTTCTTTTTCGAGAATATTTTCGAAGAAGAGAACATATCATATACAACATAATATCGCGGGGTGGAGCAGTCTGGAAGCTCGTCGGGCTCATAACCCGAAGGTCATAGGTTCAAATCCTGTCCCCGCTACTAAGATCTGAGTGTAAATTCAGATCTAAAATGCCCAGATAGCTCAGTTGGTAGAGCAGAGGACTGAAAATCCTCGTGTCACTGGTTCGATTCCGGTTCTGGGCATTTGTAATATTCAAAAATAATTTATGGGATACTAGCTCAGTCGGTAGAGCACTTGACTTTTAATCAAGTTGTCGGGGGTTCGAATCCCCCGTGTCTCATTGAGTAAGATCAATATACTGTATGTATATTGATCTTTTTTAATGCCTATTGCAAAAATAGAACCTTTATCAGCCTATTGTCTGACGAATCATGGTATGCTAAAATAATTCGTCGAGAACAATGAAATTGCGAAAGAGACTGGATTTACTAATGGAAAACAAGATAAAAGAATTGCGTTATGCAATTGTGCAGTCCGTTCCGGTGATGTTGGGATATATTTTCCTTGGATTTGCCTTTGGATTAATGCTAAATGATGCTGGATATGGATTCTGGTGGGCCTTTTTTATCAGCCTGTTTGTATATGCGGGAAGCATGCAATTTGTCTTGGTTACGTTACTTACAGCCGGAGCAAGCCTGTGGTATACGCTGATCATGACCCTGTTTGTTAATGGCAGACACATGTTTTACGGACTTTCTTTTGTGGAGAAATTTAAAAAAATGGGTGCAACTTACCCCTATATGATCTTCTCACTTACAGATGAGACATTTTCCTTATTATGTGATCTGAAAGTTCCGGAGGGAATGTGTGAAAAGCGAGTCAGCTTTTACATATCTCTGTTGGATCAGTGTTATTGGATTCTGGGAAGTTGTGTGGGAGCCCTGGCAGGAAGTATGCTGCCGATCAATACGACGGGAATTGATTTTTCCATGACAGCTTTATTTACGGTCATCGTAGTCAATCAGTGGATGGATACGAAGGAACATGAACCGGCAGTCATCGGTGGCGCTGTCGGAATATTTTGTCTGATTTTATTGGGGGCGGATGCCTTTTTACTGCCGGCACTGACGATTACGGCGATTATTTTATTAGGAGTTAAGAAAAAATGTTACATTCCATCGGAATCATAGCAGTTGCAGCTATTGTTACTTTATTCATACGGGCAATTCCCTTCGTACTGTTCGGAGGGAAGAGAGAAGTTCCGGTGACCGTGACCTACCTGGGAAAAGTACTTCCGCCGGCAATTATGGTCATTCTCGTTGTATACTGTGTAAAAGGTATTAATCTTATGGTCGGGAATCATGGCATTCCGGAACTGTTATCCATTGCAGTGGTTGCAAGCCTTCATATTTGGAAGAGAAACACTTTACTTAGTATAGCGGTAGGAACTGTACTTTATATGATATTAGTGCAAGTAGTATTCTAAATCAGTGTGAAAGGGCAATTTTTCGCTCTTTTCACACTATTTTTTTATAAAATTAAATGCTATAATGAGCGCAATAGGAATAATATGAGGGAGAAACGTAAGATAAAATGGAAAACGAAAACAAAGATGTAACCGAAGAAACAAAGAAGGAAAATAAAGAGGAAATAAAAGAAATAACAAAGGAAGAAACAAAAGAAACAAAAGAAACAAAAGAAACAACAAAAGAAGCGATAAAAGAAGAAACAAAACCGGAAGTAAAAGAAGAAACTAAAGAAGAGACCAACGACAAACCGAAAAAAAGTAAGAAAGGTCTCTGGATCGGACTTGGAATCTTAGTAGTACTCCTGCTAGCTTACGGAGTTGTAGCTTTTTACTATCACTCCCATTTCCTGTATCAGACATCAGTAAACGATACGGATTGCAGTAATCTGACAGCAGTCGAAGTGGCAGCGATCATGGATAGCCAGTCCCAGCAGTACAGCCTGCAGATATTCGGAAGAGATGAGAATGGCGTACAGGAAGAGATCGGAACGGTGACAGCACCGGAGATCGGAATGAACTGGGTGGACACTCAGGGAGCAGCACAGGAGCTTTTGAACATACAGAATGAATTCCTGTGGATCGAGATGCTGTGGAGCACACAGAATTATGATATGGTCCAGGGAGTAGCCTACGATGCAGATAAATTGCAGGAACAACTGGCCCAGATGCCTGCTTTACAGAAGAAAAATATGATTCAGCCGGAAGATGCCTATATCAGTGAGTATTCCGAAAAAACGAAGAGCTATGAGATTGTTCCGGAGACACTGGGATCGACACTGGATATGAACCAGGTAGAGGATGTGATATCCGCAGCGATTATGGCGGGAGATACTTCGGTAGATCTGGAAGAGCAGGGATGTTATGCGACCGCAAAGGTAACGGCAGAGGACACCGCACTGGTAAAAGCCTGCGATACCATGAATAAGTGGGTCAGCGCGCAGATTACCTATGACTGGAACGGCAATAAGGTCGTTGTAGACGGAGATGCAATTCACGAATGGATCCAGGCGGATGACAAGGATCCGCAATTGGATGAGAAAGCTATTGCCGAGTTTGTATCGGAGCAGGCAAAAGAGTACGATACTTATGGAAAAAAGAGAAAATTTACCACAGTACAGGGCATTGAACTGAACCTGCCAAGCGGTGCATACGGCTGGAAGACAGACCGTGAGGAAGAGATCAAAGCATTGATAAAAGCCATTCAAAACGGTGAGACTGTGGATAAGGAACCGGTATACATCAGCAAAGGTGCCCAAAAAGGAAGCAATGATATCGGGAATTCTTATGTCGAGATCGATCTGACGAATCAGCATCTGTATCTGTTCAAGGATGGAGATATTGTTCTGGAGACAGATTTTGTATCCGGCAATATGAGTAAAGCTGACTGCGTGACACCGCCCGGAGTATTCGGCCTGACCTATAAGACCAGAAATGCAATATTGCGTGGTGCGAATTATGAAACACCGGTTAATTACTGGATGCCGTTTAACGGTAATATTGGCATGCATGATGCAACATGGCGGAGAGCTTTCGGAGGAACCATTTATCTGACATCCGGTTCTCACGGTTGTATCAATCTGCCTTTACACATGGCAGCATCTATCTATGAGTATGTATCCACCGGCTTCCCGGTAGTATGCTATTATTACTAATTCTTTACTGAAGAGGGGAAAATTGGAAGGAAGGCGACCCTATGAAACAACGTTCGGCAAAGAAAATAAGAAAATGGAAAGAAAAATTTGAGAGAGAACGTGAACTTAGACAGGAAATCCGGGCTGCAGCACCGGATATTCTGCGTTCTAAGAACTTCAGATCTACCAGGTCTCATGTGCAGCATGGAAATATGACCGTGAATGATCACAGTATGAACGTGGCAAAATACAGTCTTGCCATCAGTGAGAAACTGCATATTCCCTGTGAGAAGAAAGAGCTGATCCGCGGAGCATTACTGCATGATTATTTCCTGTACGACTGGCATACGCAGGATTATGTCAGCCCACATAAGCTTCATGGATTCTATCATCCCGGCAGAGCACTTAAGAATGCGCAGCAGGAATATCAGCTGACACCCAGAGAGAGAGACATTATAAAAAAGCATATGTGGCCCTTGACAATTTCGGCGATGCCTATGTGCAGAGAGGCATGGATCGTTACTATGGCAGATAAATGGTGCTCTCTCATGGAGACTTTTCATGTACATAAGGGTCACGGAGCGTTGATCGAGAAGCTTCGGGAGACGAGAGAAGAACAGAAAAAATAAACGGGGAAGGATTCCCCGGACGGGAGAATAATAAGTGGGCGAGCTGTACCGGAGACTGAAGGCATATAGCGAAACGGATGAATACCCCTATCATATGCCGGGACATAAGAGGCAGGTCTGTGGTGAATTACCGCAGGAGATCATGAATATAGATATCACGGAGATTGATGGATTTGATAATCTGCATGCCCCGGAAGAGATCCTGCTAAGATTACAGGAAGAAGCTGCCAGACTGTATGGTGCGGAGGAAAGTTTTTATCTGGTAAACGGCAGTACCTGCGGTGTGTTGGCGGCTATCAGCGCAGCGGTTCCGAAGGGCGGACGGCTCCTTATGACCAGAGGCGGGCATAAGTCAGCGTATCATGCAGCATACCTGAGAAATTTAACAATATCTTATCTGTATCCGGAAATGATGCAGGAGTATGATATTTATGATGCGATAACTCCGGAACAGATCGCGGAAGCACTGGCGAAGGAACCCGTTCCGGATGCAGTATTT
The DNA here is from genome assembly GCF_051972595.1 of Simiaoa sp. NCBI lineage: Bacteria > Bacillati > Bacillota > Clostridia > Lachnospirales > Lachnospiraceae > Simiaoa > Simiaoa sp. The sequence continues at coordinate 4,775 of NZ_JBOKRY010000033.1, forward strand.
CTGGTGTCACCGACGTATGAAGGCAGAATTGCGGATATAGAGAAGATAGCGCAGATCGTACATAGCAGGGGGATTCCTCTGATCGTGGATGAAGCGCACGGAGCGCATCTGGGACTGGCAGAAGGACTTGCAAAGAACAGCTGTCAGTGCGGAGCGGATCTGGTCATTCACAGTGTGCATAAGACTTTGCCGGCACTTACTCAGAGTGCGTTGCTCCATGTGAACGGCAATCGGATCGACAGAGACCGCCTGCGCAGATTTTTGCATATTTACCAGTCCAGCAGCCCATCCTATGTATTGATGGCAGGAATTGACAATGCACTGCAGGTAGTAAAGGAGCAGGGAGGCTATCTGTTTGCAAAATTCCAGATAAATTATCTGAGGATGCTGACAGAACTGTCAGAATGCAGAAATTTAAGCTTTTTACCGCTGGATGCCAGACAGGATATCGGAAAACTGATCATAGTATCTGCAAAGGCAGGTTTGTCAGGACAGCAGATTTATGATATTCTATTAAAGAAATATCATCTGCAGCTGGAGATGGCAGCACCGGGATATTGTCTTGCGATGTTCACCATAGGAGACGGGGAAGAAGCGTATCGGAGAATGACAGATGCGCTGCTTGCAATCGACTGCGATATCACTGCGGGAAAATGGCAGAGCAGACAGAAGCAGGACGGTAGCGAAGAGGAGGAAATCTCTCTCTATCAGCTGCATCCTGAAGTGCGGATGTCCATTGCCCAGGCTTGGGATGCCGAAAAAGAAGAAATTCTGTTGTCACAGGCAGCGGGAAGAACCGCAGGAGATTTTGTGAATCTGTATCCACCCGGGATTCCTGTGCTGGTACCGGGAGAGCAGATCGAGGAGACGCATTGCAGACAGCTTGCGGAATACCTGAAAGAAGACCTGAATGTTCAGGGAGTGATAAAAGATGCCGGGTATCGCATTACCGTAGTAAAAAATGAATAATTTTAACAGCAGAAAGGATTTAGCTTGTATGAGAAAAACCAAAATTATCTGTACCATCGGTCCCGCCAGTGAGAGTGAGGAGAAATTAAGAGAGTTAATGCTTGCCGGAATGAATGTGGCACGATTCAACTTTTCCCACGGAAGCCATAAGGAGCAGCTGGTAAAATACAACAGAGTACTGAAAGTACGTAAGGAACTGGGATTGCCGGTAGCAACTCTGTTAGATACCAAGGGACCTGAGATCCGTCTGAGAGATTTTGAAGGCGGTAAGGTAGAGCTGGTATCCGGACAGCAGTTCATTCTGACCACGGAAGAAATTATGGGAACCGCCCAGAAAGCTACGATTTCCTATAAGAATCTGAAAAACGATATCAAAGTCGGTACAACGATCCTCATTGATGACGGTCTGATCGAGATGACGGTAGAAGAGATCAGAGGTGAAGAGATCGTCTGCAGAGTAATCAACGGTGGTTTTGTATCCAACCATAAGGGCGTGAATGTGCCCGGAGCAATTCTGTCCATGCCGTATATCAGTGAGGTGGATCTGGCAGATATTGTGTTTGGTGTAGAGCACGGATTTGACTTTATCGCAGCGTCCTTTGTCAGAACCAAGGAAGATATTCAGGAAGTGCGCAAGATCGTAGAGGACAGAGGCAGCAAGATCAAGATTATTGCCAAGATTGAGAACATGCAGGGTATCCAGAATCTGGAAGAGATCATTAACGTGGCAGACGGTATCATGGTAGCACGTGGTGACATGGGTGTCGAAATCCCTCTGGAAGAAGTACCTATTCTGCAGAAGAAGATGATCAAGATGGCAGTGGCACAGGGCAAGCATGTAATCACTGCGACCCAGATGCTGGAATCCATGATCAAGAATCCCCGTCCTACCAGAGCTGAGGCAACGGATATTGCAAATGCCATTTATGATGGAACGACAGCCATCATGCTGTCCGGCGAGAGTGCAGCCGGTCTGTACCCCGTAGAGGCAGTTAAGACCATGAGCCGTATCGCAGAGAGAGCGGAGCAGGATATTGACTACCGCGGAAGAATGCAGAAAGTTAAGGAAGACAGACAGGAAACTCCCGATATTACTACGGCAATCTCCTATGCGACCTGCAGTGTGGCTTCCGATCTGAATGCAGCAGCCATCATCACCGTAACCATGTCCGGATTTACCGCGAATATGATCGCACGTTATAAGCCCGGATGCCAGATCATCGGCTGTACATTGGATGAGAAGGTATACCGCCAGTTAAATCTGCTGTGGGGTGTAAAACCTGTCATGATCCAGAAGGAGCGGACCACGGATGCTCTGTTCGAGGAAGCGGTATTCAAGGCAAAGCAGGCAGGTCTGGTGAAGACCGGTGACACAGTTGTCATTACCGCAGGTGTACCCCTGGGTGTGGTAGGTAAGACCGATATGATCCATGTGGTAGAAGTGGAATAAAGGATCGTGTTATCAATCTATCATAAAAAGGTATGCAAATGCCATGAGAATAAAACAACGGAAATGAGAGAGTATGGGAAAAATAGTATATCTCATGGGGAAAAGTTCCTCCGGAAAAGACACCATATTTAAAGAACTGATGAAAGAGGGCACGATGGATCTGAGGACCATCGTGCCTTATACGACACGACCGATCCGTGCAGGAGAAGAGAACGGTGTGGAATATTTTTTCACGGATGAAGCCGGTTTTCAGGCATTGAAGAATCAGGGGAAAGTCATTGAAGACAGAGCGTATGATACGGTCTATGGCATCTGGCGGTATTTTACAGTGGATGACGGACAGATCGATCTGGCAGAACAGAACTATCTCATGATCGGAACGCTGGAAGCTTATACTAAAATGATTGCTTATTTTGGTGAGGAGGCGATTCTGCCGGTTTATATCGAGCTGGATGATGGCGTGCGCTTACAGCGGGCACTGGACAGGGAACTTGGACAGGAGAAACCGAAATATGAGGAAATGTGCCGGAGATTCCTGGCGGACAGTGCAGATTTTTCGGAAGAAAAGCTGGCGGCAGCAGGCATCCGGGACAGATTCGAGAATACAGATCTGACGAAATGTCTGAAAGCTATTACAAAACACTTAAAAGAAGCCGGTATATCGCCGAAATAATGTTAGAAAACGGACAATAACAGAGAAGAAATTCCACCGTATGGAACCTGTAGGCAGGACGACAGGGAATATCAGATGGGATTAAGAAGAAAAGAGGTGGGCGTATGGAAATGAGAGTCAATCAGATACAGCAGCCGGCTCCGGTGGAGCAGGTACAGAACACCACGCCCACGGATGGCAGCTTCAAGTTCATGCTGGCGAGCCATGTGGAAGAAGCAGAACTGCAGGAGAGACTGACGAACCTCATGGCGGAGATCACGACAGAGGGAGAAAAACTGGCGAAGAAACGGGATGTGAAGGATATGCGGCATTACCGTGGACTGGTCAAGGAATTTCTCAATGAAGTAGTGACGAGATCGCATTCTTTTTCCAGGGAAAATTTTCTGGACCGACGAGGACGGCACCGGGTATACGGCATTATCCGGCTGGTGGATGAGAACCTGGATCAGCTGGCACAGGAATTGATGAAGGATGAAAAAGACAATCTGGCGATCCTGAATAAGATCGGAGAGATCCGGGGATTGTTATTGGATATTTTTACTTGATCATGTAAAATTTTATTTGCGCTAAAGGATAGAAGGAAGTACGATAGAAGCAGATCATAAGCAGTGTACAGACATAGCATAAGATACGGACAGGGGGAATACTATTGGCAACATTTCATGACATCATCGGTCAGGAACAGATCAAGGAGCATTTACAGAACGCCATTTCGGCGAGGAAGATTTCCCATGCATATATTATTAACGGCGAAAAATCTTCCGGCAAGGAATTTATTGCCAGAGTATTCGCCATGACATTACAGTGTGAAAAAGGCGGCACGGAGCCCTGTCAGGAATGTCATTCCTGTAAGCAGGCGTTGTCGGACAATCAGCCGGATATTATCTATGTCAGCCATGAGAAGCCGAATACCATCAGCGTAGACGATATTCGTGCGCAGATCAACAATGATATCGCCATCAAGCCATACAGCAGTCCCTATAAGATCTATATTATGAACGAGGCAGAGAAGATGACGCCCCAGGCGCAGAATGCAATCCTGAAAACGCTGGAGGAGCCGCCCGAGTATGCAGTGATCATGCTGTTGACTTCTAACGTGAATTCTCTGCTGCCGACGATCCTCAGCCGTTGTGTGGTACTGAACATGAAGCCGGTAGCCGATGAACTGGTGCGTAATTATCTCATGCATCAGTTGCAGGTGCCGGATTATAAAGCGGAGGTCTGTGTGGCATTTGCCAGAGGTAATATCGGCAAGGCGAAATCCCTGGCGTCCAGTGAGGACTTCGATAACATTAAGAATGAAGCATTGTCATTGTTAAAATATATCCAGGATATGGACCTGAGCGAGATCACCGCAGCAATCAAGAAGATCACGGAATATAAGCTGCAGATCAATGATTACCTGGATCTCATCGCGATCTGGTACCGGGATGTGCTCCTGTTCAAAGCGACCAGTGATGTGAACCATCTCGTATTCCGGGAGGAGATCAGTGCCATCCGCCGTGTGGCACAGCGCAGCAGTTATGAGGGAATCGAGGAAGTCATCGAAGCCCTGGACAAGGCGAAGAGACGATTAGATGCCAATGTCAATTTTGACCTGACCATGGAACTTTTGATGCTGGAGATCAAGGAGAACGGATAAGACAGAAATTTCCTTATCCCATTCGTTATATATAACAGAAGCAATTCACAATATAACCGAATGACAAGGAGGAAGGAATTATGGCTTATTGGAACGACAGTGTAACGGAAAACCCGAAACCGGTGAGTATGATGCAAAGATCGATGTTTACCCCAATCATATTGAGGATTATTCCTCGGAAAACAGTTACTGGGATAAGCATGACCATTATCATACGGACAGTTCGGGGAACAGATCAGAAGTACATGGTATGGAAGGAAGAAACTGGGATACCAGGCAAAATTAACTGTTGAAAGGGATCTGACAGAAATGTCAGATCCTTTTTTGACGTCTTTTCCGAAAAATATCCCACAGATTCGTTATATATCATAGAAAATGAAAGAAGACAAGGACGGAAGGTATTGTGAACTTGTGGGTTGGCTTATCCCCGGAGATGCAACAGATTCCAGAGGAATCCGGCGGAGTGGATATGATATTTATGTCTGGAAACCGGAATATGCGGGATGGGCGCGGGTTGGGTTTACAGACGGCATCCCCACAGTGGGGGCAGCCTATGTTCTTCTGATGCGGGAGGATGAAATTTTCTGGGGGAAAATAGGATGGCTAATGCATGAAAATGAACCAATAGGAGTATACTATAATGCAAGAATTGCATCTGCTATATTGACATAGTGCAATTCTTGCATTATTCTGTATATAGAGGTGCAAAATGAGCAAACTAAAAAGTCTGAGAATTGAAAAAAAGCTTACACAACAACAAGTGGCAGATTTGATGGGGATTTCCCTGCGATCTTATAAATCGTACGAAAATGATGAAGAGAAAATAGGAACCTTGAAATATAATTATATCTTTGAAAAGTTGGCGGAAATAAATCCGATCGACGAAAATCATGGGATAGTAGATGTAGATTATATCAGACAGAAATGTCAAAGTGTGTTTGAAGGATATGAAATAGAATTCTGCTATCTGTTTGGGTCCTATGCAAAAGGCAAGGCAACACCTGAGAGTGATGTAGATCTGCTAATTTCAACGGGGGTAAGCGGATTGAAATTTTACGGCTTAGTGGAAGAGATAAGGGCAGCATTGCATAAAAAAGTGGATGTTCTCAATATGGAACAATTGATGGATAATCCGGAACTGACAAAAGAGATCTTAAAAGATGGGATAAAGATATATGGATAATATTAAAACTGACAACTATTATATCCAGAAGATCCAACAGGATCTGGAATTTATAGTCAAACATATGAAAAATGTGGATATAGAAGAACTAAATGCAAATGAAATCTTATTGGATTCTATGTTGTTTCGTATGATACAAATATCTGAAAATTCCAGAAAACTGACGGAGGAATATAAACAGAAAAGAAGGATGATTCCATGGAATGCAATGTACGGAATGAGAAATCGAATCGTACATGATTATGGTAATGTAGATTTGAAGGTAGTTTATGAAACATTGAAAAATGATATTCCGGATCTATTGGAAATGGTGATGGCACAATAAACTAAAAGACCTTGACATTTCCGCTATTTCGGTATTATCATATCAAGGTAAAGGCAATGAACGTGCACAGTAAGATTCTATTTTCCTGACAGAGAGGGAAGCCCACCGGCTGAAAAGCTTCCTGAGGTTCAAGCAGAATCGAAATTCCCACGCGAGCCGCATACCGGAAGAATTCGAGAGCAGAGAGCATGAATTTGGTAGGGTATGACGTTTCCTCACTCGTTACGTGAGTTAAGAGTCTTATCGTGAATGTAAAAATAATTTTCATTTTTCACATAAGGAATTTGGGTGGTACCGCGGATATAAATTCGTCCCAATGGGGTGAATTTGTATGCGCGGTTTTCTTGTATATAAATTTCCCCAGGCACAAGTAAAAATACGTGTGAAGCATTCACACAGAAATGAGGAGTAAGATGGCAGATTTAAACGAATTGAATGAAAAAGTCGAACAGATCAAAGCCGACATCCGGGAACAGCTGGAGAAGATCGAGAACACCAAAGGCGTCTACGAGTACAAAAAAACCATTCTCGACAAGAACGGTATTATCGGCGGACTGATGAAGCAGATGGGTTCCGTGCCCAAGGAAGAGAAGGCTGACTTCGGTAAGAAGGTCAACGAACTGAAGAACTGGGCAAGCGAGCATTTCGATGAGCTGAACACGAAGTTAAAAGAAAAAGAGATGGAGCTGCGCTACGAGAGTGAGAAGATCGATATCTCCATGCCGGCAAAGAGCCGCAAGACCGGTAATCTGCATCCCGTAACCCAGGTGCGTAACCAGTTGATCGATATCTTCGCGTCCATGGGCTTCAGCGTATATGAAGGTACCGAGATCGAGACCGATTATTACAACTTTACCGCACTGAATACCCCGCAGGATCACCCCGCAAGAGACATGCAGGATACCTTCTACCTGTCTCCGGAATTCCTGCTTAGAACCCAGACCTCCGCAGGTCAGGTTCACGTGATGGAGAATCAGAAGCCTCCCATTAAGATCTTAAGCCCCGGTAAAGTATTCCGTTCCGATGATGATGCGACCCATTCTCCGATGTTTACCCAGATGGAAGGTCTCGTAGTGGACAAGACCATCACTCTGTGTGACCTGAAGGGTATGCTGGAAGTACTGGTACAGAAGATCTTCGGTGAAGGTACCACCACGAGACTGCGTCCTTCTTACTTCCCGTTCACCGAGCCTTCCGTAGAGGTTGATGTCAGCTGCTTCGCCTGCGGTGGCTGCGGCTGCCGTCTGTGCAAGGGTACCGGCTGGATCGAAGTACTGGGTGCAGGTATTGTAAATAAGAAAGTGCTGGAGAACTGCGGCATTGACTCCGAGGAGTACAGCGGACTGGCATTCGGTATCGGTATTGAGCGTCTGGCAATGTTAAAGTACGGTATTAACAATATCAAACTGTTATATCAATCTGATATGCGTGTACTGGATCAGATCAATGATGACTAAGATCACAGGAATATGATTTTAAAACAGTAACGATGCAAGGAACATTACGAGAGGATGTCGCACAAGACGGCATCGAAGGAGGTAAAAGATATGTTAGTACCACTTAGTTGGTTAAAAGAATATGTGGATATAGATGTAGAAGCCAAAGAACTGGAAGAGAAGCTGTTCTCCTGCGGTTTTGAGGTAGAGGAATCCTATGAAGTAGGTAAGGACATCAGCGGCGTGGTAGTCGGACTGGTAGAAGAGTGTGAGCCCATCCCTGAGACCCACTTACATGTATGTAAGGTAAATGTAGGCGGCGCAGAGCCCCTGCAGATCTGCTGTGGTGCGGACAACGTACATGCAGGCGGCAAATACCCCGTAGCACTGGAAGGTGCGCAGGTATACGCTACCGCAAAAGATCATGTGACCATCGAAGGCACCATGAAGATCAAAAAAGGCAAGCTGCGCGGCTATGAGTCCTGCGGTATGCTGTGTTCCGGTACCGAGCTGGGACTGACTGAGGATCTGTACCCCGGTGCAGGCTACAACGGACTGCTGGTACTGCCGGAGGATGCCGAGATCGGTGCAGATGTAAAGCCTCTGTTACAGTTGGATGACTGGATCTTTGACATTGCCATTACCGCCAACAGACCGGACTGCGAGAGCATCTTCGGTATTGCCAGAGAAGTAGCAGCGATCCTGAACAAACCCGTGAAGACTCCGGCACTGGATTACACCGAGAGCGGCGTTACCAAGGACGGTTTCACCGTAACTGTGGATGCTCCGGATCTGTGCCCCAGATATATCGCACACTATGTAACTGATGTGAAAATCGGCGGATCCCCCGCATGGATGAAGAGACGTCTGGCACTGGTAGGCATCGGATCTATCTCCAACGTGGTAGATATCACGAACTACATCTTAAAAGAGCTGGGTCAGCCTATGCACGCATTTGACTCTTCTTACATTGAAGGCAATGCCATTCATGTAAGACGTGCCCATGACAAAGAGAAGATTGTGACTTTGGATGAAAAAGAGTTTGAATTAAACGAAAACAACCTCGTTATCTGCGATGGCGTAAAGCCCGTAGCTTTAGCAGGTATCATGGGCGGTTTAAATTCCGAGATCCGCGATACGACAGAGGCTGTTATCTTCGAGTCCGCAAAATTTGCAAGAGACAATATCCGTAAGAGCTCCAGAGCACTGGGACAGTCTTCCGATTCCTCCCAGAGATATGCCAAGGGCGTGGATGAGTATGCTACCGTTATGGCAAGCAAGAGAGCACTGCATCTGATCGAGGAGCTGGGTTGTGGTAAAGTATCCTCTACCCACGTAGAGGCAAACACCGGCAACTCCATCGAGCCTACCGAGATGAAGGCAAGCATCAAGAAGGTAAACGGCGTACTGGGTATTGAAGTACCTACCGCTGACATCGAGAGAATCTTAAAGTCCCTGAATTTCCAGCCTGTCATTAACGGCGACGAGCTGACCATTCAGGTACCTGCATACCGTGAAGATATGGAATCCTATCCCGATATCGCAGAGGAAGTCATCCGTATGTACGGTTACGACCATGTAACCCCGACTTTTCTCGCGGCAGCAGCCGTAACCAGCGGTGGTATGAATACGAAGCAGAAGACCGAGCTTAAGATCAAGAGAGCACTGTGTGCACAGGGCGCATTTGAGGGCGTACATTACTCCTTCTTCTCTCCTTCCGATCTGAACCTGTTAGGCCTGCCCGAGGATGCACCGGAGAGACATGCGATCCGTCTGATCAACCCGATCAACGAGGATCTGTCCCTGATGCGTACCACTCTGGCTCCCCAGATGATCCACGCGATCGGCCGTAACCAGAAGAACGGCTGCCTGGAAGGCAGAGTATACGAGATCGGCAATAAATTCATCCCTAAGGATCTGCCTCTGACCGAGTATCCCGATGAGAGAGAGACTATCTGCATCGGTATCTGGGGTAAGGAAGAGAATTTCTTCACTCTGAAAGGTCTGGTAGACACGGTAGCAGAGACGCTGTTCATTGATTTCGAATATGTAGAGGACAAAAAGACCTTCCTGCATCCTTATCGTACCGCAAAGATCCTGTACAACGGCGAAGAGATCGGCTACTTAGGTCAGCTGACCTACGAGATCCAGAAGGAAGAAGATATGCGTGAATCCGCATACATCGCAGAGATCGATCTGAAAGCCCTGCGTCCCGTATACGGCAAGGTTCCCACCTTTGCGCCTATCTCCAAGTTCGCGAAGGAGACCAGAGACCTGGCACTGGTAATGAACAAATCCGTTACCTGCGGCGAGGTAGAGAAGGCAATCGCAGAAGCCAGCAGCTTTGTAGAGTCCGTGGAACTCTTCGATGTCTACGAGGGATTACAGGTAGGTCCTGAGAAGAAGTCCATGGCATTCACTGTAACCTTTGCTCCGAAGGAGGAAGAATTCACCACAGAGGCAGTGGATGGCTATGTGAAGAAGATCCTGAAGAACCTCAACAACAAACTGGGTGTGGAACTCAGATCTTAACATAATAACTATTCAGAGCCATAAAATATAAAAAAAACTCTCCGAAGAAAGCCTTCACTTAGGGATTTTAAGAAAAAAAGTTCTTGAGTGACGTCTTCAAGCGGTGACAAAAGAAATAACGACCATACAAGGGTAAGAATGCTCCTGTGTGGTTGTTTTCTTATGCTCAAGTGCCAAAAGGGTATGAGAGGTTATTCTATGCGGCACTGGAAGAATTCGGACTGTAAAGAGGTGTCATAACCGGCGTGAAGCCCGGAGCCTGATTATGTCATTACGGTTGTGGATGAAGCATATACTGAATTTGCGCAGGGAGCTCTATCTGAATAGGAGGAGGCAGCTTAGATGTACCAGTTAATTGATCTACACTGTGATACGATACCTAATATGTACTCGGATTTCAGGGAAGGGAAGGAGACTTCCCTTCTTTCCAATTCCGGAAGAATCGATTTGAACCGGATGAGAGAAGGGGGATATATTTGCCAGTGCTTTTCCCTTTTTACCCATCTGGGAGCATTGAAGAAAAGAGGCGAGTCACCATTTACACATGTATTGGGGCTTGCAGATTTCTGGAAAGCACAGATAGCGGAATATCCGGATATCATAGGACAGGTGACAACAGTAGAGAGTATGGAAGAGAACGCCAGGATGGGGAAGCTATCAGCTATGATGACAGTGGAAGAGGGCGGAGTGTATGAAGGAAAACTGGAAAACCTGTATGCACTATATGACAAAGGCGTCAGAATGTCTACCCTGACATGGAACTTTGCAAATGAACTGGGGTATCCCAATCCGGCAATCGCACCGGGAAGTCCCCGAATCCCGGACATGGTCAATGGACTTACGGATACCGGGAAAAGCTTTGTGGAGGAAATGGAGAGAATCGGCATTCTTATTGATGTTTCCCATTTAAATGATGCCGGCATACGGGACATTTTTGAGCTTACGCATGGCCCTGTGATCGCAAGTCACTCCAACGCACGTACACTCTGCTCACATCTGCGGAATCTCTCGGATACTAATATCAGAATGATCGGAGAGCGGGGCGGTGTTATCGGTATCAACTATTTCGTAGGATTTCTTGAGGATGGTGGAAAGATCGGGCGGATTGAAAAAATGGTGGAGCACATGCAATATATTAAAAACCTGGCAGGAATCGATGCAATAGCACTGGGAAGTGACTTCGATGGCTTCGGAGAGCCTTGTGAGCTGTCCGGCGCAGAAAAAATGCAGCAGCTTACCGCAGAGATGGAACGACAGGGTTTTTCTTCTGCGGAAATCGATAAGGTATTTTCCTTAAATGCTTTAAGGGTATTTCGGTCTGTGCTGTCCTAAGAAAACTTATGTATCATAAGACGCTAATATTAGAGTAGTCATTTTAGAAAAGATATGATAAAATAGCAGTTGCAGGCGCATTTTGCGCAGGCAGCTGTTGTTTTAATTTATTATAAGTGAAGATGCCATGGGCATCAGTGAGGTAGATAGATATGACAAAAGTAATCGGTGTGAGATTTCGTACAGCGGGCAAGGTATATTTCTTCGATCCGCTGCAGCTGGAGATAAAGAGAGGCGACCACGTGATCGTGGAGACCGCCAGAGGCATAGAGTTCGGCACGGTCGTAGCGGGAGTGCATGAGGTAGAGGATGACAAGGTGATCCAGCCGCTGAAGCCTGTGATGCGGATCGCAGGAGAGAGAGATATCGAGCAGGAGGCTGCCAACAAAGAAAAAGAGAAGGAAGCCTTCAAAATCTGTAAAGAGAAGATATTAAAGCATGGTCTGGAAATGAAGCTGATCGATGCAGAGTATACGTTTGATAACAATAAGGTATTATTCTATTTTACAGCAGACGGACGTATCGACTTCCGTGAACTGGTCAAGGATCTGGCAAGTGTGTTCAAGACCCGTATCGAGCTGCGCCAGATCGGCGTCCGCGATGAGACCAAGATACGCGGCGGTATCGGTATCTGTGGACGACCTCTGTGCTGCCACAGCTATCTGTCAGATTTTGTGCCGGTATCCATCAAGATGGCGAAGGAGCAGAATCTGTCCCTGAATCCCACCAAGATCTCCGGTGTCTGCGGCAGACTGATGTGTTGCCTGAAAAATGAGGAAGACACCTACGAAGAACTGAACCGCAAGCTTCCCGGTGTGGGTGACTATGTCCAGACGGCAGACGGACTGCACGGCGAGGTACAGAGCGTCAACGTACTGCGTCAGCTGGTCAAGGTACTGGTAGAAGTCGGTGACGAGAAGGAACTGAAGGAGTACGAGGCAGACACGTTACAGTTCAAGAGACGCCGCGGCAAAAAGGGCGGTCAGGAACTGTCTAAGGAAGAGCAGAAGGAACTCGAGAAGTTAGAGGAGATCGAGGAGAAGGAAGAAGCGGAAGAACGCGCAGAAAAACGTGCGGAGCAGCGCCCGGAGCGTCAGGACCGCAGAGAACAGAGAGCCGACGGCGAGAATCATGGAGACAGCCGCAGACGCGACGGACGAAGAGACGACAACCGCAGAAATAATAACCGTGGTGAGAATCAGAACCGTAATGATAATCGTGGAGAAAATCGGAACAACGAGAATCGTGGTGACAACCGCAGAGACAATAACCGTGACAACCGCAGGGATAACAACCGCGGTGACAGACGCCGTGAGAATCGTCCGCAGAACCGTCCGGAGCAGGTAAGAGAGAACAGCAATGCTCAGGGTGCAGAGCAGTCCGGCAGCCAGGGACAGGCACAGGGAGACAATTCCTTCCGCAGAAGACAAAGACACGGTGGCAGAAGAGACGGCAACAACGGTAATAACGGTAACGGAAGAAAACCGGAGAACACGAATGAAGGTTGAACTGAAGGATAAAGAACGAATTGATGACCTTCAGCGGAATGGTTATCAGATCATACAGAATCCGGAGAAATTTTGTTTCGGCATGGATGCGGTGCTTCTGACAGGATTTGCCAATGCCAGAGAGAAAGATATTTTACTGGATCTGGGGACAGGCACCGGGATCATCCCACTTCTGATGGAAGCAAAATACCACTGCTCCCATCTCACCGGCCTGGAGATCCAGGAGGAGAGCGCAGATATGGCGAGACGCAGTGTGGCGTTGAACAATCTGCAGGACCGCATTGACATCGTGACAGGAGACATCAAGGAAGCAGACCGGATATTCCAGACTGCTTCTTTTGACTGTATTACCTGTAATCCTCCGTACATGATCGGACAGCATGGATTGACGAACCCGGAGGAACCAAAAGCGATCGCCAGACACGAAGTGCTCTGCACGCTGGAGGATGTGGTCAGCAGGACAGCAAAACTGTTAAAGCCCGGCGGACATTTTTACATGGTGCATCGCCCTTTTCGACTGGCGGAGATCATGACCATACTGGTAAAATACAAGCTGGAGCCGAAGCGGATGCAGCTTGTATATCCCTACATCGACAAGGAGCCCAATATGGTGCTCGTCGAGGCGGTGCGAGGTGGCAGATCCCGCATGACTGTGGAAAAGCCACTGATCGTGTATCAGGCGCCGGGAGTGTATATGCCGGAAATATATGATATATATGGATATTAGATAGTTAAGAATATCATGGCTTTGAATAGTTATAGACTACTATGATTTGGAGAGGAGGCAGGAGCTCATGCCCGGAACTTTATATTTGTGTGCGACGCCTATCGGCAATCTGGGAGATATGACACCGCGGGTGGTGGAGACCCTGCAGACGGTGGATGTGATCGCGGCGGAGGATACCCGTAACAGTATCAAGCTGCTGAATCATTTCGACATCCACACGCCCATGACCAGCTACCATGAGTACAATAAAGTAGAGAAGGCACACCAGCTGGTAGGACAGCTGTTAAACGGACAGAACATTGCGCTGATCACTGATGCCGGTACCCCGGCGATCTCCGATCCCGGTGAAGTACTGGTGCGGATGTGCCAGGAGCAGAGCGTTCCCGCAACTTCTCTGCCGGGTCCTGCGGCCTGTATTACAGCACTGACCTTATCAGGACTCAGTACAAGAAGGTTTTGTTTTGAAGGATTCCTGCCTGCGGATAAAAAGGAAAAGAAAGTGATCCTGGAGGAACTGAAGACCGAGAGCCGTACCATGATCCTCTACGAAGCACCCCATCATCTGATCCGGACACTGGAGGAACTGTATGCGGCATTGGGGGAGCGGCGGATCACGTTGTGCCGTGAACTGACCAAGAAGTTCGAGACAGTATTCCCCACCACTTTGGAAAAGGCGCTGGACTACTACAAGACAGAGGAGCCCCGTGGGGAATATGTCCTGGTAGTGGAAGGGAAAAGCCCGGAAGAGAAACGACAGGAAGAGATCGCATCCTGGGAATCCATGAGCATTGAAGAACATATGGCCTATTACGAAGAGCAGGGTATGGATAATAAATCCGCCATGAAGCAGGTGGCAAAAGACAGAGGTGTCGGAAAACGGGAAATCTATCAGTATCTGCACGGCAACTCATGAAACAGTGAAAATGCCATAATGAAACCGAACAAAACAGACAAAAGCATATGAGGATAATGTAGGATAATACATCCATGAAAGGCATATGCGGAGAGAGGCAAAATGACGAATTGTGATGCATGTGTCAATTATGAATATGACGAAGATTATGAATGCTATTGCTGCATGGTGAATTTGGATGAGGATGAAATGTACCGCTTTTTATCCGGAACCCAGCAGGAGTGTCCCTACTTCCGACTAGATGACGAATATGCAGTGGTAAGACACCAGATGTAAGGGAAAAATTCACGAAAGCAAGGTCAAAAAGTCTACTCAAATGGTAGAGAATGCTGATTGTGAAAGTAAAAATCGAGTAGTATAATACGAAGTTGCGTGCTGAAAAAATAGTGCGCAGCTTCTTTTGTTTGTGTGCAATCCGTAGGCATCAAAGTCGGGGGCTTTTGATCCCGACATCAAAGAAATAAAATACTAAAGTAAACAGGTAGGGTGACAATATCATGAAATATGTGAAACAACTTTCGATTATCCTGGGAATCTCCTTTCTGGCAGAGCTTCTGGAGATCCTGATCCCGCTTCCCATCGCAGCCAGCGTTTATGGTCTGGTGATCATGCTGGTGGGTCTGATCACAAAACTGATCCCGTTGGAAAAGGTGGAGACCGCGGCGGATTTCCTCGTGGATGCCATGTCCATTATGTTCGTGCCTGCTACCGTGGGAATCATGGCAAGTGTGGATGCTTTAAAAGAGATGCTGCTTCCCATCTGTGTGATCACGTTGGTATCCACGGTACTGATCATGATCGTGACAGGCCGGGTATCCCAGCATATTATCCGGGGGCAGAAAAACAAAGGTGCCGCAGCCATGCAGACGGTCGGAACGGTAGGTGCCGCAGATGATAAGGAGGACAGATAAATGAATGAAATATTAAGTCAGTCCATATTTTTCGGCATTGCCATTACACTGGTCACCTACGAGATCGGTCTGTGGATCAAACAGAAGACCGGAAAAGCCATTGCCAATCCCTTACTGATCTCCGTAATCCTGATCGTGGCAGTATTGTTATTGTTCCATATAGATTATGAGACCTATGCAAACGGCGCGCAGTATATCAGCATTTTCCTGACTCCGGCAACGGTTAGTCTGGCAGTGCCTCTGTATCGTCAGCTGGAGCTGTTAAAGACTTATCCCAAGGCCATTTTCGGCGGAATCATCGCCGGCGTGTTGACTGCCATGGTGAGCGTTTTTGCTTTAAGTCTGATGTTCGGTCTGAATCATGAGCAGTATGTAACGCTTCTGCCCAAGTCCATTACCACAGCTATCGGTATGGGGATTTCCGAAAAAATGGGCGGTATTGTGACCATTACCGTAGTTGTCATCATTGTCACCGGAATCTTAGGTAATATCCTGGCAGATACGATCTGCCACCTGTGCAAGATTGAGGATCCCATTGCCAAAGGTCTTGCCATCGGCACCAGCGCTCATGCCCTGGGAACCGCGAAAGCCATGGAACTGGGTGAGATCGAAGGCGCCATGAGTAGCTTATCCATCGTGGTCTGCGGTATTTTGACTGTGATTTCCGTATCTATTTTTGCAAACTTTATCTAGTATAGAAAAAAATATCCTGCACATACTAACCTCGCATAGAACAGAAGGAATCAAAAGGAGGTTAACAGCATGAGTGATATTTCAGAATTAGATCTGCAGAATCTGCGCCATCTGATCGGCGGCTTTGACACGACCCACTGCAAAATGCAGGAGTATGCCAAGGAAGCGGAGGACCCGAAGGTAAAACAGTTTTTTGAAAAGGGTGCCCGCAGCGCTATGGAGAACAAACAGCAGCTTATGAAGTTTTTACAGTAAGGAGGCAGCAGAATGCAGGAAAAGACAATGGTAGCAGATACTTTGGCCGGGATCAACGGTGAACTGACCCGCTATGCGGGAATGATCGCCCAGTCAGAGAACAAGGAATTAAAACAGACACTGAAGCAGTTCCGTACCGCCTGTGAGCAGTCCCAGGAGGAGCTGTACCAGATCGCCAGAGAGAAATCTTATTATGTGCCGGCAGAGAAAGCCACTGCGGAAGAAGTAGCACATGTGAGAAGCCTGTTCGCACAGGGAACGCTGTAAAAGAATTTGAGAGAATGAACCAGATAAGCCTTTCGGAAAATATATTACCGGAAGGCTTATATTTGTATGCCGGGAAGAAATTCCGGATGGAAATGCAGGCATGGTAGGACATGACCGAAGGCGCGATTCGTATTTTCATAGGACATCCCGACATTCGCATATAGTGAAACGAAGGAATAGCAGGCGGTTTGGAGAAGATGCTTAACTATATCTGGGCAGGAATGATCCTGTTAGGTGTGATCTACGGTGTCTGTACCGGGCAGATGAGTGCATTGACAGGAGGGGCGCTTGACAGTGCCGGAGAGGCGGTGAGCCTCTGCATCACCATGGCAGGGGTCATGGCACTGTGGATGGGACTGATGGAAATCGCGCAGGAATCCGGTATGATCACGAAGATGACAAAGGGTATCCGGCCTTTTCTGAAATTTATGTTCCCAAGACTTCCGGAGGATCATCCGGCGGGGGAATACATAGCCACAAATCTGATTGCCAATGTGCTGGGGCTTGGCTGGGCGTGTACCCCGGCGGGACTGAAAGCCATGGAACAGCTGGCGAAGCTGGAGGAGCAGAGGGGGAAAAAAGTCACGGCAGCCAGCAATGAAATGTGTACCTTTTTGATCCTGAATATTTCGTCCTTACAACTGATCCCGGTCAACATGATCGCCTATCGCAGCCGGTACGGCAGTGCCAACCCGGCGGTGATCATTGCTCCGGCACTGGTGGCTACACTTTTCAGTACCATCATTTCCGTGATTTATTGTAAATGGAAGGATAGGTAAGGACCATGATAAACGTATTGACACATATGTCAGATATTATGATTCCCATGGTGATCTTCTGGATCGTGGGTTACGGAATGGTCTCAGGGGTGAAAGTATACGAGACTTTTTTGAAGGGGGCAAAAGAGGGGCTGTGCATTGTGGTGGAGATCCTTCCGACACTGGTAGGACTGATGATGGCAGTGGGAATCCTTCGGTCCTCCGGATTTTTTGAATTGTTGGGGAAATTGATCGGACCGGCGACGCAGGCAGTGGGACTTCCGACGCAGCTGATCCCGTTACTTATTGTAAAAATGTTCTCTTCCTCTGCGGCTACCGGGCTGGTGCTGGATATTTTCAAGACCTGCGGACCGGATTCTTATGCCGGGATGCTGACCTCGATCCTTATGAGCTGTACCGAGACGATTTTTTATACCATGAGTGTGTATTTTCTGGCGGCAAAGGTAACGAAAACCCGCTACACGCTGCCGGGGGCACTGCTGGCAACGTTAGCGGGAACGATAGCGAGTATTTTCCTTGCGGGGAAAATGTGATCATAATCCCGCAATATGCGAATATTGGGTAGAATTGTGAGAGTGCGCAGTACGGAACAATTCGTGGGCATCATGTAACTAAATCAATTGCAGACTCCGCAAAATGAACAAAAATACCGTCAGAGTGATGGAACTTAAAAACGTGGTGGCAACGACCACGCTGGAAGTCAAAGTTCCTTCGTGGTTCATGTTTTTCGCCATAATATAACAGCTTACGGTGGTGGGGGAGCCTAACATAATGAGGATCGCCACCAGTTTTTCTCCGGTAAAGCCAAAATGGACGGCAAGCGGCAGAAACAGTGCAGGCCATACTACCAGCTTTAACACGGTTGCTACTCCGGTGGGGGCTAAAAGCTTCAAGGCTTTTTTACCCTCGAATCCGGCACCGAGGCCGATCAGGGCCAGAGGGGTAGCCAGTACGGCAACATTGCTGATGGTCTTGGAAATGATCACGGGATAATGGATCCGGCAGGCGCTGGACAGCATGCCCAGGGCAATACTGATAATGATCGGGTTCGTGATGATCCCTTTTAAGGATTTCAGCAGAGATTTCTTATCGAAGCCCTTCGCATCCGGTCCGGTGAAGGACAGGATCAGCACGGCAGCGATATTGTACAGAGGAACCGTACCCACGATCATCAGGGGAGCCATGCCGGAGTTCCCGTAGATGTTCTGTATAAAGGCGATACCCAGGACAGCGGCACTGCTTCGGTAGCTTGCCTGGACAAGTTCCCCCAGGCGGGATTTGTTTTTATAAAAAATGCCTGCCACGACCCAGGTGATGACGATGCAGAACAGGGTCACGAAGAAGCAGAACAGCACGTAACCGGTATCCCATACACTGTAAAAATCTGCAGTGGACATGTCCTTGAACAAAAGTACGGGAAGAGTGATTTTATAATTGAATGAATTCAGAGTTTTGACAAAAGAGTCGTTGGTAACATGCAGCTGCTGTAAAACATAACCGATCACCATGACCAGGAATACGGGGATCGTTGCATTCAAACTGAATAATAGTTGTTCCATGGGAATTGTATGCCTTTCTGTTATCGGAAGCGGAATATAGGAAGCGGAATATAGGAAGCGAAAAGCCTCTCTCCTTTTGCAAGTATAGAAAAGGAGGGGGGCTTTGTCAAGTTATGGTCTTGTGTTGTTTTACAAGCGCTGTTTTACAAGGCGAATATACTTTACAGCAGCTCCTCCAGCAAGGAAAAATCACAGCAGCCATTTTCCAGATAAAATGTGTGAAAGCGAAGGTCGGAATAACTGTTACCCCAATGGGACCGGGCAGTTTCCTGTAGCTTTAAAATCTCCAGATAACCCACATAGTACTTCGGATAATTGCAGGGTTCCTCCGCGATATAAGTGTAGATCGCTTTGCAGGCTTCCGGGGAATCAATGCCAAACTTGCCAAGGAATGTGGCAGTCTGATCGTATCCGGCACCTTCCCCGTGGATCAGAAGATCCAACAGAGTATACATGCACAGCTGAAGGCTCCGGGTATGTTTTTCCAGGAGGGCAGCCTGTGCGGCATCCGGCTGTCCGGATTGTTCCAGCAGATCTGCCGCATAATCATAGGAAATAAATTCCACATACAACGCCCAGCCCTCCAGATATCCGCCGTACCAGACAAGCTTTCTGGCAGGATCAGAGTTTTTATCTAAAAAGGCACGGTTGCTGTACACGGTCTGATAGAGATGCCCGGGAAAACCTTCGTGTGCCAGGGTTGTATAGAGCTCCAGCCCCATGGGAGAATTGCGGCGGTTTATATAGATGACATTATTGTCGGAATCACCCAGGGGAGTTGTCAGGTAAAAAGCCGGCGCACTGTAAGGCTCCAGACTGGGAACGACATCCTTGACAGTAAAGGAGGGAGTGGGATTACTGACAGGAAAGTCATTTATCATGCGTGATTGCAGATCGGAAAGCATTTCTTCCGGTTCCATGATGGGAAAATCTTCCGTGATCCCTTCGGAAAGCATGGAAAGCAGAGAAGGGGACTGTTGTGCCAGACTGCGGATGGCAGACTGTTCCTCCTCAAATTGCGCCAGAAGCATCTGCACCAGTTCTTTTTCCGAACGGGAGGAACCGGTCTCGGCGAAAAGCAGGTGGTGATAGTAAGTCTTCCCGTCCGGCAACAGGGCGAGACCTTTTGGCAGGGCGCCGGATGTATCTATGATCTCGTCGGGAGACGCCTGAGAGATAGAAGACACCTGATCGGCAGAGCCGGAAGTCTCCAGAGAGTACAGCCCTTCGGATAGTGTGTCGTAGGCAGGCTGTACTACCGTGGTGAGCAGCCGGTCATTTTCCTTAAGAAAGGAAGAGACAGCTTCAGCAGATAATATGCCCTGTGCCTGCAATTCCACCAGCCGGTCTTCAAAGGTAGTCTGCAAAAAGTGGGTTCCCTGCGTCAGTTCTTGTATGGTGACGATGGTGTCACATTGTTTTCGGACTTTTTCCAGGGAAATATCCGGCATGAGGAAGCCTGCGGCAGCTTTTTCCTGCTCATAGAGGAGCAGGGAGGCAAAATAATCGTCCACCTGGTCTAAGAGTGCCAGGTAGTCTGTCACATCCCGCCCGGTGCGGAAGGTGTATTCTGCCAGCAGGATGGGGAGCTGGGACTGCATTCCCGAGGACGGGGACAGCGGTTCCTTGTAATAGGGGAACTGCGCCAACGCGAGGTCATTTTCCAGAGACCGTTGTAGGAGTATATAAGTGAAAGCATTCTCCGGAGAGAGCTTGTCGTAAGCAATACAACTTAGTTGCCTAAGGAGTGCAGAACAACGTTCCTCACTCGCGTCCGGCTGACCAGAGGTATAGAGGGGAAGGACAGGCTCATAATCCGTGATCCCAAAGGCGGCGGGATCCGCAATGGTGTAGTGCATGTTCAGGGTGCTGGCAGTCATTTCCTCCCGGAAAACCTGAGAGGTGAATTGCTCAAAGCGCCTGTCTGCGGAAGTACAACGGGACAAAAGAGCCATAGCGCCGGTGAGGCCGCAAAGGAGGCAGATACACAGAAGCAGTTGGGGGAAGGAAAGGGAAGGACGTTTTCGCACGATAGTTACCTGATGACAGAGAGTGTTGGTAAAAGTATATGTGAACAGCACCTAGGATAGACTTACCCGGTGCGCAGGGCACCCGGACATCCTACGGATAAGTGATTTAGAAAACGGAGTTGTGCACTATACAACCATGAAAATGTATCTACAAAAGACAAAAGATGTATGGACTTTGAAGCATTGTCTTATTATACTGAAATTAATTGATACCAGGGTCAAAAGATAGCAGAGTGTAAGAGATAATGAAGGAAAAAGGAAGCAGAAACGATATAAAAGCAAAAGGAGAGAATACAATGAACGAAACAGCAAAAGAAGCCATTAAAGCAGGAAAGGCGGTTCTGGGTATTGAATTCGGTTCCACCAGGATCAAAGCGGTACTGGTAGATGTTAGCCACACCCCCATTGCCATGGGAACTTACGACTGGGAGAACCGACTGGAGAACAATATTTGGACATATAGCCTGGAGGACATCTGGAAAGGACTGCAGGGCTGTTATAAGAGCTTGGCAGACGATGTGGAGGCAAAATACGGTGAGAAGCTGACCACGCTGGGGGCACTGGGATTCAGCGGAATGATGCACGGCTATATGCCTTTTAATGCAGAGGGTGAACTCCTGGTACCTTTCCGTACCTGGAGAAATACGATGACGGAAGAAGCCTGCAAGAAGCTGATTCCGGTATTTCACTTCAATATCCCCCAGAGATGGAGCATTGCCCATCTGTATCAGGCAATCTTAAGCGGAGAAGAGCATGTAAAGGATATCGCATTTTTCACCACCCTGGCAGGCTACATTCACTGGAAGTTGTCCGGTGAAAAAGTACTGGGCATCGGTGAGGCAGCAGGCATGTTCCCTATTGATTCCACCATTATGGACTTTGATCAGAAGATGTTAGACCAGTTCGATGGATTACACAATTTTGACTGGAAGATCCGCGATATTCTGCCCAAGGTACTGGTAGCCGGAGAGCCTGCCGGTGTTCTGACCGCAGAGGGTGCCAGATTACTGGATCCCACCGGAACCTTACAGCCCGGTGCACCCATGTGTCCTCCCGAGGGTGATGCGGGAACCGGAATGGTAGCTACCAACAGCGTGGCTGTCCGCACCGGTAATGTCTCTGCCGGAACCTCTATTTTTGCCATGATTGTACTGGAAAAGGCTATGGAAAAAGTACACGAAGAGATCGATATGGTCACTACTCCCGACGGTATGCCCGTGGCAATGGTACACTGCAATAACTGTACCTCAGATCTGAATGCCTGGGTTAACCTCTTCGGCGAGTGTGCAGAGAGCTTTGGCGTGAAAGTAGACAAGAACGAGCTGTACGGTGTGCTGTACCGCAAGGCACTGGAAGGTGCTGCGGATTGCGGCGGCGTAACGGCATATAACTATTTTTCCGGAGAACCCATCACCGGTCTGGATGCTGGCCGTCCTATGGTGGTAAGAACTCCCGATGCGGACTTTTCACTGGCAAATTTCATGCGCTCCCACTTGTACAGTGCAGTTGCTACGTTGAAGATCGGTATGGATATTCTGTTAAAAGAGGAGCATGTGGCAGTGGATTCCCTGATGGGACACGGCGGCTTTTTCAAGACTCCCGTGGTGGGACAGCGTGTCATGGCAGCGGGTATGAACGCGCCGATCACCGTTATGGATACGGCAAGCGAAGGCGGTGCCTGGGGTATTGCCATTCTGGCAGCTTTCATGAAGGAGAAAAAAGATGGCGAGACCCTTTCTTCTTATTTAAATGACAAGATCTTCGCGGGACAGACTGGAACCACATTGAAACCAGAGCCAGAGGATGTGAAGGGATTTGAGGCTTTCCTGGAAGAGTATAAAAAGCTCCTTCCCGCAGAGAAGGCAGCGGTTGCCGCAAAATAATTTTTCGGTCGTAAAATTATACCTGCACGACACTTATGTGTCGGAAGGTTTGCAGACCGTGAAAAGAAATGAGGTTTAGGATATGTTAGAAGAATTAAAACAGAAAGTATATGAAGCAAATATGGATCTGCCCCGGTATGGTCTGGTGACTTTTACCTGGGGAAATGTCAGCGCCATTGACAGAGAGAGCGGATTGTTCGTCATCAAACCCAGCGGCGTGGATTACGACAAACTGACACCGGAGATGATGGTAGTCATGGATCTGAACGGCAATAAGGTAGAGGGGAACTTAAATCCCTCTTCCGACACCGCTACCCATCTGGAGTTATACAAGGCTTTCCCGGAGATCGGCGGTATCGTACATACCCATTCTTCCTATGCCACCAGCTGGGCGCAGGCGGGAAGAGACATTCCCTGCTACGGAACCACTCATGCAGACTATATCTATGGCCCGGTTCCCTGTGTGCGCTGCCTGACAAAGGAAGAAATCGAGGACGCTTATGAGGAAAATACCGGACACCTGATCGTTAATGAGTTCAAACGTCTGGGTAAGGATCCGAAAGCAGTGCCTGCCGTTCTGTGCAAGAACCATGGGCCTTTTGCCTGGGGCAAGGATGCCAAAGAGGCTGTCCACAATGCGGTAGTACTGGAAGAGGTGGCAAAAATGGCTTATCGTGCAGAGACGATCAACCCCAGAATTCAGCCGGCACCGCAGGAACTGCAGGATAAGCACTATAATCGCAAGCATGGAAAGAATGCATACTATGGTCAAACAGTTCAGAAATAGAATTTGGCTTATAGTGCGAGGGTGCTTGCACACAGAGCACTATATGACAAATTCATTTCATGGAGGTTTGAACTGCATGCTGGAATTTGCCATCGCAATATTTTACGGTAGAAGAGCAATTCTTTTACTAGACTAGCATCGGGAAGTATGCTAGTATAACAACGTAAATTGCAACAGATAAGCCAATATGGCGGAATGGAGGAAACAATGAAGAATTTAGAACTGCAAAAGCGTGCCAATGATGTCCGCAAGGGCATTGTGACCGCAGTTCATAGTGCGAAAGCAGGACATCCCGGCGGATCCCTGTCAGCCGCAGATATTTTTACATTTTTATATTTCGAGGAGATGAATATTGATCCGAAGAACCCCGATATGGAGGAGCGCGACAGATTCGTGCTGTCCAAGGGTCATACAGCTCCCGGACTCTATTCCGCACTGGCTCACAGAGGATATTTCCCGGTAGAGGATCTGCCTACCCTGCGTCACTTAGGTTCCTACCTGCAGGGTCATCCCTGCATCCATATCCCCGGCGTGGATATGTCTTCCGGATCTCTGGGACAGGGTATTTCCGCAGCAGTCGGTATGGCATTGGGTGCGAAGATGGACAAACGTGATTTTCGTGTATACACACTGCTGGGTGACGGTGAGATCGAAGAAGGCCAGGTATGGGAGGCTGCTATGTTCGCGGGCTTCCGTAAGCTGGACAATCTCTGCGTTATGGTAGATAACAACAACCTGCAGATCGATGGCCCCATCGATCAGGTATGTTCTCCTTATCCCATTGATAAAAAGTTCGAGGCATTCAATTTCCATGTGATCAATGCTGATGCACATGATTTTGATGCGATCCGTGCAGCATTCAAGGAAGCAAGAGAGACCAAGGGCATGCCCACCTGTATCGTATTCCACAGCCTGAAGGGTAAGGGCGTCTCCTTCATGGAGAACAATGTGGATTGGCACGGTAAGGCTCCCAACGATGAGGAGTACGCAGTGGCAATGGCAGACCTTGATAAGATCGAAAAAGAATTAGAGAAAGCAGGTGAGCAGTAATGGCAGAAAATACCGTGAAAAAGATCGCAACCAGAGAAAGCTATGGTAACTCCCTGAAGGAACTGGCAGAAGAGTTCCCCAATCTGGTAGTATTGGATGCCGACCTGGCAGCAGCTACCAAGACCGGAATTTTCCGTAAGGCATATCCCGACCGTCATATCGACTGCGGTATTGCAGAGGAAAACATGATGGGTGTGGCAGCGGGACTGTCCCTGGTAGGCAAGATTCCTTTCGTAAGCTCATTTGCAATGTTTGCAGCAGGACGTGCATTCGAGCAGGTGCGTAACTCTATCGGCTACCCGCATCTGAATGTGAAGATCGGTGCTACCCATGCAGGTATCACCGTAGGTGAGGACGGCGCTACCCATCAGTGTAACGAGGATATCGCCCTGATGCGCACCATCCCCGGCATGGTAGTAATGTGCCCTTCCGATGATGTGGAAGCCAGAGCCGCTGTTCGTGCCGCTCTGGAATATGAAGGACCTGTATACATCCGTTTCGGACGTGCCGCAGTACCCGTGATCAACGATCATCCCGGGTATCATTTCGAGATCGGTAAGGGAACTGTGGTCCGTGAAGGTAAAGATGTCACCATCGTAGCCACCGGTATCTGTGTAGATTCCGCTCTGGGTGCAGCGAAGCTGCTGGAAGAGGAAGGCATCAGCGCAGAGGTTGTAAATATCTGTACCATCAAACCTCTCGATGAGGAGATCATCCTTAACAGCGCGAAGAAGACCGGCAAGGTAGTCACCGTGGAAGAACATTCCGTCATTGGCGGACTGGGAAGTGCAGTCTGCGACTGTCTGTGTGCACATTACCCGGTACCGGTGAAGAAAGTCGGTATGCAGGATGTCTTCGGCGAGTCCGGTTCCGCTGCTGCTCTGGTAGAGAAGTACGGTCTGGATGCTAAGGGCGTTTACAAGTCTGTAAAAGAGTTCCTGTAAGGAATAAATGATATCAAGGAGAAGCCGCCAGTTATGTGAAAACAGAGACTGGCGGCTTCTTTTGCGTCGTGGTATCATAAATGCACTGTGATTGTCTGTGAGTAAATAAGTTTGTTTTGAGGGTGAAGTGGATACGACAGCAGTTATAAATTGTAGCTTAGGAACATCCGGGAGGAGTATGGTTCGGCTGTTCCGGGACGGTAGAAAGGGAAGGTTATCATTATGAAATACGCAATTATCGGAGCCGGAGGAACCGGCGGAATTTTAGGATTTTATATGACAAAGGCTGGCAGGGATGTCACCTTGATCGCCAGGGGCAGGCATTTGGCAGCCATGCAGGAGAACGGACTTACTGTGGAAAAAATGTGGGACGGCACCACCGAGACCATCCCGGTAAAAGCTACGGATATGGAGCATTATGATGAGCAGCCGGATGTGGTACTGGTCTGCGTGAAAGGATATTCCCTGGAGGAAACCATTCCTTTTATTCAGCGCGTGGCGAAGCCTTCCACTATGGTGATCCCGGTGTTAAACATCTACGGAACCGGTGCGAAGATGCAGGAAAAACTGCCGGAACTGCTGGTGACAGACGGCTGTATGTATGTCTCCGCCAATATTAAAGAACCGGGGGTACTGATCCAGCATGGCAGGATTCTACGGGTAGTATATGGTGTCCGTAATATGAGTTCTCAAAAAGTAACCGTTAAAGGGGCACATTCAGAAGAAATAATGGATACTCTGAAAAATATTAAAAAAGATTTTGATGACAGTGGAATCGATGGCGTGCTCTCCGAAAATATTCAAAGGGATGCCTTGGAGAAATTCTCCTATGTATCGCCCATCGGTGCGGCGGGACTTTATTATCATGCCACCGCAGCGGACTTCCAGAGAGAAGGCGAGCAGCGGGAAGCCTTCAAGACCATGATCCGCGAGATCGCCGCACTGGCAGAAGCTATGGGTGTTCCTTTCGAGCGTAATATGGTGGAAGTCAACCTGAAGATATTGTCCTCCCTGGCACCGGAAGCTACCACTTCCATGCAGCGAGATGTCATGGAAGGTAAAGATTCTGAGATCGATGGACTCGTCTACGAAGTCGTTCGTATGGGAGAGAGATACCATGTGCCCGTGCCTGTGTATGCGAAAGTAGCGGAAAAATTACGCGAGACGTTGTAAATTGAAAGTTACGAGCCATGCAAAAATAGAACGGAATACCTCGGTGGGAGCTTGCTCACACAAGAGGTTATTTCGTTCTATTTTTATACCGTGCGTCCAATGGACACACTCGACAGCCGTCAATGAAATAAATGTGGAGCGCCTTTTGCGACACATTTATGAATTGATGCATGTCTCGTAACGTAGGGTTGCCGTAAACCCCACGAACGCCTACGGCGAACGGAACATCACGCCTTGATGTCACGTCTCCGGGTGTGAATTTTCTAATGAAAAGTGATACAGTGGTTCTCATCATGACGGGGTCGCCTACACGCGCCATCCATGTGCGCCAAAAGCCATGCACACATGGCTTGGCTGACGCGGACATCGTGTCCGCTTTCCCCTGTCTTTCAACACTTTTCAAGAAAATATCAACACCCTCCGACAGACATCGCGGCATGACATTCCGTCCACCGTGGGCGTTCTGTTTACTGATTCCACTAAAATCCATCGAATAACAGGAAATAGTGGAATTATTGTTTTGGGAGTAAATAATTTCCTCCATAATTGCAGAAAAGATCTAAAACAGAGGAATTGCTTCTTTTATAGAACTTTTTTCTATTCATTTTCCACCATTTTCATTAGTTTAAGGCTGTTTTAAAGGAAACCAGTAGCCCCAATGCGGGCTACGGGGATTCGATAGCATTTCTTAATTAACTTTCAATTTAAAACAATGTCTGCTGTACATATCTCTCGGGGAATTCATGCAGGTAAGTAAAGCATTCCTTCGGGGAACACAGCA